>JBBRFX010000068.1:0-18991 GCA_038241275.1 Chitinophagales bacterium | reverse complement strand
AACCCAACCAAATTTGTAATTGGTGGTTTTCAAAACAATGCCGGCGCACCTTTTAATGCTCCGGAGCCATGGATGCTGAATTATACAGGCATGATGGATGAATTTAGAATTTACAATAAAGCACTTTCGGAAGTAGAAATTAGTGCCATCCAGGTACTAGAACGCCAGGGGAGGTAAATAGCAAAACTTCTTTAATAAAAATATATATGTGAGGCTGCATTTAATAGAGACTATTACTTTGCAGCCTCTTTTTTTTCTTTCTTTATTAATCTTGATTAGATGAACAGCACAAAAATTTTAATCCCTCTTTTAGTTTTGACGTGTATGTCTGGTTGTAAAAAAAGCGACAGCAACCCCGGCCCTGTTACGCCACCACCGCCGGCGCCTACAGTATTGGTGCTGGTGAATACCAAGTTTGATAATACGGTTGCATCTACACCATCTGTAAACTATAATATCAGGCCAGCCGTATCTGTTAGGCTATCATTCAATAATGCTGTGAAAAGGTCTTCTGTTTCCGGGGCGGTATCAATAGCAGAAAATGGTAGTACACCCGTAGCCGTTAGCTACAGTTACGAAAAAAGTGACAGCGTCTTGGTTGTTACGTCTTCTGCCCCTCTTAAATATTTAACACGTTATACAGTAATTACCACTACTGGTTTACAATCTGTAACAAATGGGAATCTTTCTACCAGCAGTTCGGTAATACTACAAACACAAATCGATTCTTCCCGCAAGTTCCCCGCACTTTCAGATAATGCATTATTGGATCTTGTGCAGCAACAAACTTTTAAATACTTCTGGGACTTTGGCCACCCCATCAGCGGCCTGGCAAGAGAACGCAATACTTCCGGAGAAATAGTAACATCCGGTGGCTCCGGCTTCGGCATCATGGCTATTATTACTGGTATTCATCGTGGCTTTATCACAAGAGCACAAGGTCTTGCCAGGATGCAAACGATGGTAACCTTTTTAAAAAACACCGCACAAACTTTTCATGGAGCATACCCGCATTGGTTAAATGGCACAACGGGTGCAGTTATTCCTTTTAGTACCAAAGACAATGGCGCCGACCTGGTAGAAACATCTTACCTGGTGCAGGGATTATTTAGCTCAAGACAATATTTTAATGATGCCGGTACTGCAGAAACCAACTTGCGCAATGATATCAATACCATTTGCAACAGGGTAGAATGGAACTGGTTTAGAAATGGTAACCAGAATGTTTTATTCTGGCATTGGAGCCCCAACTATAATTGGGATATGAACATGCAAATACGAGGATGGAACGAATGTTTGGTTACCTATGTACTGGCAGCATCTTCCACTACATTTGGTATTCCTGCCACGGTATACAACAATGGCTGGAAAGGCGCTGCAGGTTTTGCAAATGGAAATGTTTATTACAGCTATCCCTTGCCGTTAGGGCCGGTACTGGGCGGTCCTTTATTCTTTTCGCATTATTCTTTCCTTGGCATCAATCCTAATGGCTTGAATGATCCTTCTGCCAATTACGCAACGCAAACAAAAAACCATACGCTTATCAATTATAATTATTGCAGGGCAAACCCAAATGGCTATTACGGTTACAGCGACTCAGTATGGGGACTTACTGCCAGTGATATAGAAAACGGATACACTGCCAGCTCACCCACCAACGATATAAGTGTGATTGCACCCACTGCTGCCCTGTCTTCTTTTCCTTACACGCCGGCAGAATCTATGGCAGCTTTAAAATTCTATTATTATGTGCTGGGCGATAAACTTTGGAAGGAGTATGGCTTTGTTGATGCATTCTCTTTGCACAACCCATGGTTTGCCAGTTCTACCTTAGCCATAGACCAGGGTCCTATTATTGTAATGATAGAAAATTACCGCAGCGGTTTATTATGGGATTTATTTACCAGCGCCCCGGAAGTAAAAACCGGCATGCGAACACTTGGTTTTACGGCACCTTACCTGTAATAAATTATTCATGAAAAAAAACCTCCTTTCTATTGCATTATTTGTTTTGATGGTTACAACCATTGGTTGTAAATCAATTAAAAACACCGCTATTCAAAATAAAGGATCCATTGCTGTGGAGGATACCGCCTTGTTTAGAAAAGTGCAGCAGCAAACCTTTCAATATTTTTGGGATGGTGCCGAGCCAGTTAGCGGGCTGGCAAGAGAACGTTTTCATACAGATAATATTTACCCTCAAAACGATAAAAACATAGTAACCAGTGGTGGTGCCGGTTTTGGTGTAATGGCCATACTCGTAGGTATAGAAAGAAATTTTGTTACCCGGGATGCTGGCCGCAGGCAATTAGAAAAAATTATACGCTTTTTAGAAACAGCCGATCGGTTTCATGGTGCCTGGCCACATTGGTGGAATGGCGAAACAGGAAAAGTAAAACCTTTCAGCAAATTTGATGATGGCGGCGACCTGGTAGAGACTTCGTTTATGTTGCAAGGCCTGCTTTGTGTGCGCCAGTATTTTAAAGATGGTAATGCCGAAGAAAAATTATTGGCAAAGCGGATTGATAAATTGTGGAGAGAAACGGAATTTGATTTTTACAGAAACGGTAAAAATGTGTTGTACTGGCATTGGAGCCCTAACGTTGGTTGGAAAATGAATTTTGCAGTAAGGGGTTACAATGAATGTTTGATCATGTATATATTGGCAGCATCTTCCCCTACTCATGGCGTGCCGGCAGAAGTATATCATGAAGGCTGGGCAGAAAATGGTAAAATAAAAAGCAGCAGTTCTTATGGCGGTTACACATTAAACATGCGTTACCAGGGCGATCCGCCACAAGGTGGTCCTTTGTTTTGGGCACACTATTCTTACCTGGGCCTTGACCCCCGTGGCTTAAAAGATCAATATGTAAATTATTGGGACGAAAACAAAAGCCTGTCTATGATCAATTATCAATGGTGTGTAGATAACCCAAAAAAGTTTAAAGGCTATGGCCCTAACAACTGGGGATTAACGGCCAGCTATTCTACTCAGTTTTATGTAGCGCATGCGCCTAATAAAGAAAACGACAAAGGCGTAATTACCCCCACTGCAGCATTATCTTCTTTTCCATACACACCCACACAATCTATGGCCGCCATGAAACACTGGTATACCGATATGAAAGATAAAATCTGGGGACCCTATGGTTTTTATGATGCCTTTAGCGAACAGGAAAATTGGTTTCCAAAAAAATATCTTGCCATAGACCAGGGGCCCATTGTAGTTATGATGGAAAATCACCGCACGGGTTTATTATGGAATTTATTTATGAGCTGCCCGGAAATAAAAGATGGTTTGAAAAAATTAGGGTTCGAAAGCCCGCATCTGAAATAAAAATATTGCTGCAGATTACTTTTATAAATTTGAAGGTAAAGAGCCGCAGATTCGCAGATTGGTTTGTTTATCTGCGAAACTGCAGCATAAATTAAAGATATAAAAATTGATTTAAGATGGCCACAGAAAACTTGAGGGTGAAAAGCCGCAGATTCGCAGATTACTTTATTTATCTGCGAATCTGCGGCAATAAAATTAATTGAGATGACCTGAACTGAGGCTAAAGAGCCGCAGATTCGCAGATTGGTTTGTTTATCTGCGAATCTGCATTAATAAAAATCTGCGAATCTGCGGCAATAAAATTAATTGAGATGGCTTGAACTGAGGCTAAAAAGCCGCAGATTCGCAGATTGGTTTGTTTATCTGCGAATCTGTATTAATAAAAATCTGCGAATCTGCGGCAATAAAATTAATTGAGATGACCTGAACTGAGGCTAAAGAGCCGTAGATTGGAAGATTGGTTTCTTTATTTGCGAATCTGCGGCAACCCAAATCAAAATATTTACCCGCAATAAACATACATTTATGAACAAAGAATTTGAACCTGACAATTATCCTCTCCAGGAAGAAACATATAAAATTATTGGAATGGCCATGGAGATACATAGAATACTTGGGAAAGGATTTTCTGAGATTGTTTACAAAGATGCATTGGAGTATGAATGCAAAGAGCGGGGCATTATTTTTGAAAGAGAAAAGGAATACAGCGTCAATTATAAAGGAAAAATATTACCGCATAAATTTTATGCAGACTTTGTAATTTTTGACAAAATAATTGTTGAGGTAAAATGCAAAAAAGGAATTATTGAAGATCACTATGCACAAGTGATCAATTACCTTGCAATCTCTAAATTAGAAGTGGGACTCCTCATTAATTTTCACGAAAAGTCGCTGGAGCATAAGCGGATCGTTTATACAAAATAATTGGCCGCAGATTCGCAGATTATTTGCCATAGATTATTTGCCGCAGATTCGCAGATTAAAAGCAAAATCTGCGAATCTGCAGCAATAAAAAAATCTGAAAATCTGCCGCAATAAAAACTTCAAGGTCATGAAAGGCTTCATTTTTATTCTACTCCTGCTCTGCTCCATCACAGCCACTGCGCAACAAAAAACCTATTGCAATCCTATCAATATCGATTACGGCTATACGCCCATTCCCAATTTCGCCAGTTGGGGAAATCACCGGGCCACAGCCGATCCGGTGATTGTGAATTACAAAGGCAACTATTTTTTATTCAGTACCAATCAATGGGGCTACTGGCACAGCAGTGATATGCTGAACTGGAAATTTATCTCCCGCAAATTTCTTCGCCCATGGAATGAAGGCTATGATGAATTGTGTGCACCGGCAGTAGGAATTATTGGCGACACCATGATTGTTTTTGGAAGTACTTATACCAGCAAATTTACCATATGGATGAGCACCAATCCCAAAGCCAATGAGTGGAAACCATTGGTAGATTCTTTTGATATTGGCGGATGGGATCCCTCTTTTTTTACAGATGACGATGGTAAATTGTACATGTACAATGGCAGCAGCAATAAGTTTCCGATGTATGGTGTAGAGCTGGATCGTAAAACATTTTTACCAAAAGGCACAAGAAAAGAAATGTATTTGCTCGAAGACTGGCGTTATGGATGGCAGCGCTTTGGAGAGTACATGGATAATACTTTTCTTGATCCATTTATAGAAGGAAGTCATATGACAAAATACAATGGCAAATATTACCTGCAGTATGGTGCGCCCGGTACAGAGTTTAGCGGTTATGCAGATGGTTTAATTGTGGGTAATCATCCGCTTGGCCCGTTTGAAACACAAAGCGATCCGCTGAGTATAAAGCTGGGTGGTTTTGTGCGGGGCGCTGGCCATGGCGCCACTTTTCAGGATAATTTTAAAAACTTCTGGCATGTATCTACCACGGTACTTTCTGTAAAAAATACTTTTGAACGCAGGCTGGGCGTGTGGCCTACCGGTTTTGATAAAGATGGCACCATGTTTTGCAATACAACATTTGGCGACTATCCTCATCATATTCCCGGCACAGGATTCCCCGGTTCCAGCTATGGCCTTAATGGAAAATCAGCTTACTTTACTGGTTGGATGCTGTTGAATTATAACAAACCTGTGCAGGTATCCTCCACCCTTGGTGGCAATCTGCCAAACAATGTAGTAGATGAGCTGGCCAAAACTTATTGGAGCGCAGCAACAAATAACAAAGGAGAATTTATACAAACAGACCTGGGAAATATTTCAACCGTAAATGCTATTCAAATTAATTATGCCGACCAGGATGTGGAAAGCAACCGCTTGGGAAAATGGAATGACCAATATCATCAGTATAAAATTTATGCTTCCTCTGACGGAAAAAAATGGAAGTTGCTGGTAGATAAGAGTAATAACAAAACAGATGTTCCCCATGATTATGTAGAATTGGAAAAACCCGTGCAGGCAAGGTATATCAAGCTGGAAAATATTCATATGCCCACCGGTAAATTTGCCATCAGCGGTTTAAGAGTTTTTGGAAATGGTAACGGGGCAAAGCCTTCGTCCGTAGAAGGATTTATTGTACTGCGCACCGAAAAAGACAAACGCAGTGCATTTATTAAATGGAAACCTGCAGACAATGCATTTGCCTATAATATTTATTACGGCACACATCCGGATAAACTCTATACCAGTATTATGATTCATTCCAACAATGAGTACTGGATGAAAACCATGGACAAAATGAAAACTTATTATTTCAGCATTGAATCAATCAACGAAAATGGCGTAAGCGAAAGATCAAAAGTGATGAAGGTAGAATAGCAATACTGCCAGGTAGAATTGCCCGGATAAAAAGCATCATAACAATAGGTTTTTACCCCACATAAACACAGCACATGAAACTCAAAACCATAACAACACTTCTCATTCTTTTCAGCTTTGCCAGTCTTAAGGTAAGCTCCCAATCGTCATTGCCCTATTGGAAGGAAGTGCAGGCTTTTAAAAAATTAGATAGCAGCAACTTTCCTGCTGCCCATCAAATACTATTTATTGGCAGTTCTTCTTTTACCATGTGGAAAGATGTTCAGCAATATTTTCCCTCATACCCTATTCTTAACCGTGCATTTGGCGGATCCTCATTACCGGATCTCATACAATACCGCTACGATATTCTATACCCATACCAGCCCAGGCAGATAGTTATTTATTGCGGAGAAAATGATTTTGCTGCAAGCGATACCGTATCTGTAGAAACGGTAGTGGGGAGGTTTAAAACGTTATTTTATTTGTTAAGAGTAAAATATCCAAACACCACTGTTGCTTATGTATCCATGAAACCAAGCCACAGCAGGTTGCAGCTTTTGCCAAAATATAAAGAAGCAAATATGCATATCAGGAATTACCTTGCATCTCATAATAAAACCAGTTTTATAGATGTGTATTCGCAGATGCTTAATGCAGATGGCAGCATCATGGACGATATTTTTCTGCAGGATAAACTGCACATGAATGCCAAAGGTTATGCAATCTGGAAAAAAATAATATTACCATATCTTCTTAAGAAATAAAAAACGCTCACATGAAAAAAATTCTTTCAATTGTTTGCTTCTCCCATCTTCTTGCATTGCTATCATTTGGCGGCAACATTCTCAAGCTTGAATCTCCTGATAAAAATTTAATATGCAGGATTATTGTTAATGATTACGATGGAAAAACAGGCAATCTGTTTTATGAACTGGATTACAAAACCAGGCCGGTAATAAAAAAATCTATTCTTGGCTTTAATTTAAGCAGCCCCGAAGTTAAACTCCATTCTTTTGACGTGGTAGCATCAACCATTACTACCACAGATGAAAGCTGGGTGCCGGTTTGGGGCGAAACAAAACTTGTAAAAAACAATTACCGCCAGTTGCTGCTAAAGCTTAAAACAAAAGACAGCATTTTTATAAATATAGTTTTCAGGTTATTTGATGATGGCCTTGGATTTCGCTACGAGTTTCCTGCCCAGCCGAGGCTTAACCATTTTATTATTGCAGATGAGTTAACACAGTTTGCATTAACAGGCAACCATAAAACCTTCTGGATACCCGGCGACTATGATACCAACGAATACCCTTATAATACCACCGCATTGGCCGGTGTAGATGCATCCGGATCAAAGTTTGTGCAGGAAATACATACCAAAACCTTTTTTAGTAAAGATGCCGTTCAAACACCATTGATGATGAAAACTGCAGAGAACCTGTACATCAACATTCATGAGGCTGCATTGGTAAACTATCCTGCTATGAACCTGGTGATAGATAAAAGTTCTTATGAGTTAAATGCTCACCTGGTGCCAGATGCTGTAGGAAACAAAGCATATTTACTGGCACCTGCTAAAACCCCCTGGCGTACCATTGTGGTAAGCGATAAGGCAACAGATATCCTTGCCTCTAAAATAATACTGAATTTAAATGAACCTTCAAAAATTGCCAATACATCATGGATAAAACCACAAAAATTTGTAGGTGTGTGGTGGGAAATGCATGTAGGCATCAGCAGTTGGGACTATAGTGGCAGCCAGGTGGGTTCTCAGCAATCAACAAAAGTACCACATGGCGCTAATACAGCCAATGTAAAAAAATATATAGATTTTGCTGCTGCAAATGGTATTGATGCTGTGCTGGTAGAAGGATGGAATACAGGATGGGAAGACTGGTTCGGCAAATGGAAAGAAGATGTTTTTGACTTTGTAACACCCTATCCTGATTTTGATGTGAAAGAACTGGCAGCTTACGCAAAATCAAAGAATGTAAAGATCATCATGCATCATGAAACCTCCGGCTCCGTTACCAATTATGAGCGTTGGATGGATACTGCTTACCGCTTCATGAAAAACAATAATTACAACGCTGTAAAATCAGGTTATGTTGGAAAAATTATACCAAGAGGTGAACATCACGACGGGCAGTGGATGATAAATCACTACCTGAGAGCAATAGAAAAAGCCGCTGATTACGAAATTATGGTAGATCAGCATGAACCCGTAAGGCCAACAGGCTTGCACAGAACTTATCCAAACTACCTGGCATGTGAAGCTGCAAGAGGCAACGAATTTAATGCATGGAGTGTGGGCAATGCGCCGGAACATGAAACCATTTTGCCTTTTACAAGACTAATGGGGGGCCCGATGGATTATACACCGGGTATCTTCAAAATTAAAATGAGTTATTACGATTCTTCTAAAACCAACCAGGTGCACACCACCCTTGCAAAGCAGCTTGCATTATATGTTACTATGTACAGCCCATTGCAAATGGCCGCCGATCTGCCCGAAAATTATAACCAGCGCCTGGATGCTTTTCAATTTATAAAAGATGTGGCTGTTGACTGGGATGACACAAAAATACTGGAAGCAGAACCAGGAGAATACATAAGCACAGCCCGCAAAGCAAAGGGAACAGAAAACTGGTTTATTGGAGCAATAACAGATGAGAATACACGCAATGCGGTATTGTCACTAAACTTTTTAAACACAGGGCAAAAATACATTGCCACCATCTACAGGGATGCAGATAAAGCACATTGGAAAGAAAATCCGGAAGCATATCTCATAGAAAAATTTATTGTAGATGCTAAAACGGTTTTAAAACTAAAACTGGCACCGGGTGGCGGCTGTGCTGTGAGCCTGATGCCGGCAGATGCGCCTGCAATAAAAAAAATTAAAGCATACAAAAAATAAAGACCGGAACATACGTGTACGTATAAACCCAGCACCATGAAATGTATAAATCTCAGGCAAAGCATTGCTATCTGCAGTTTGCTGATAACAGTTGCCTGCAATGAAAAAATACAGACAACAAAAATAGCATTTGGATCATGCGGCCACCAGGATGATCCGCAACCCATCCTTGCGCTTGCAGCAGACTACAAACCAGATCTTTTTATTTACCTGGGAGATAATATTTATGGCGATACCGATAATATGGATACGCTAAAAGCAAAGTATGCAATGCTTGCAGCTAAGCCGGAATTTCAACAATTAACCGGCAATACAAAAACACTGGCTATATGGGATGATCATGATTACGGCCGCAATGATGCAGGTAAATATTATCCTTATAAAAAAGAATCTAAAGAAATCTTTCTTAATTTTTTTAAAGAACCGGCAGAAAGCGACCGCAGAAAACATGAAGGCACTTATCATTCAGAATATTTAAAATACGGCGATAAAACCGTGCAGGTTATTTTACTGGACAACCGAAGTTTTAGATCTGACCTACTCCGTTATGATACGGCTGCAAAACTTCCACGAAAAAAATATTTTTATGCATTAGATTATAAACCCCATACTTCTGCAGACAGTACCATGCTGGGAGAGGCTCAATGGAAATGGCTGGAAGCTGAACTTTTAAAAAAAGCAGACCTGCGCCTTATTGCAAGTGGCTCGCAATTTGGTATAGAGTTTAACGGTTATGAAGCATGGGCCAATTTTCCACAAGAACAAAAAAGAATGCTCGACCTCATAAAAAAAACAAAAGCAGAAGATCTTTTATTTTTAACCGGAGATGTACATTATGCAGAAATTTCCAAACTGGATGAGCCGGGCTTATACCCGATTTATGATATTACTTCCAGCGGCATTACCTCCACCTGGGATTTTCCCACTCCCAATAAAAACAGGATAGAAGGTCCCGTGATGGAAAATCATTTTGGCCTGCTTACCATAGAGTGGAAAAAAGACCCGGTAATTTTATTACAGATCATCGATAAAAATAATAACAGCCGCATAGAATACGAAATCAATGCAAGCGAACTAAAATTTGATTAATAGCCATTCAGTAATTTATAAACAGGTAAGCATGAAAAGAATTGTTATCAGCTTATTGATCGTAGCAACAGCGTTCAATACTTATACAGCATCTGCCCAAAAAGCCAGTGATGCCAAAATGAAGATCTTTATTGATGCGTTAATGAAAAAAATGACACTGGGTGAAAAGATCGGGCAATTGAACCTGCCCGGCAGTGGCGATATTGTTACCGGCCAGGCCAAGAGTTCAGATATTGGCAAAAAAATAAGAGACGGACAGGTAGGAGGTTTGTTCAATATTAAAACAGTTGCAAAAATTAAAGAAGTACAGCGTGTAGCAGTAGAAGAAAGCAGGCTAAAAATTCCCATGCTATTTGGGATGGATGTTATTCATGGTTATGAAACAGTGTTTCCAATTCCTTTGGGTATGAGTTGCACCTGGGATATGACGCTCGTTGAACGCAGTGCACGCATAGCTGCCAATGAAGCCAGTGCCGACGGTATCAACTGGACCTTTTCACCAATGGTAGATATCAGCCGTGACCCACGTTGGGGAAGGGTTTCCGAAGGTAACGGAGAAGATCCTTACCTGGGATCTCAAATTGCAAAAGCAATGGTGAAAGGTTACCAGGGAACCGACCTTACCAAAAACAACACGATACTTAGTTGTGTAAAACATTATGCATTGTATGGTGCCGCAGAAGCCGGCCGTGATTACAACACAACAGATATGAGCCATCAGCGCATGTACAACGAATATTTTCCACCATATAAAGCAGCAGTAGATGCGGGCGTAGGATCTGTGATGGCATCTTTTAATGAAGTAGATGGTGTTCCTGCAACGGCCAACAAATGGCTGATGACAGATGTATTGCGCAAGCAATGGGGCTTTAAAGGCTTTGTAGTAACAGATTATACCGGCATTAATGAAATGGTTGCTCATGGTATTGGAGATCTGCAAACTGTATCAGCACGGGCATTAATGGCAGGCATTGATATGGATATGGTAGGAGAAGGATTATTATTGACCACAAAAAAATCGCTGCAGGAAGGTAAAGTAACCATGGCCCAAATTGATGCTGCCTGCAGAAGAATTCTGGAAGCAAAATATAAACTGGGCCTGTTTGATAATCCCTATAAATATTGTGATGAGAACAGGGCTAAGACAGAAATATTTACAGCAGCCAATCGCAAAGAAGCAAGAAGTATTGCTGCGCAAAGTTTTGTATTACTAAAAAACCAGGGCAATATATTGCCATTAAAAAAAGCAGGCACCATTGCATTAATTGGTCCGCTGGCAGATAACAAAGAAAACATGCCAGGCACCTGGAGTGTAGCAGCAGTAAAAGAAAATGCCACTTCTGTATTGGCAGGCCTGCAACAGGTGGTGGGCGATAAAGTAAAAATCCTCTATGCAAAAGGCAGTAATCTTGATGCAGACAGTATCCTGGAAGAAAGAGCCACTATGTTTGGCAAAACACTGTACAGAGACCGCCGCCCGGATAGTGTTATTTTAAAAGAGGCACTGGATATAGCTGCACAAAGCGATGTAATTGTTGCTGCGGTTGGAGAGTCTGCCGAAATGAGCGGAGAAAGCAGCAGCCGCTCAGATATTCAGATACCGGCCCTGCAGCAAAAATTAATTAAAGCATTATTGGCCACAGGCAAACCGGTAGTATTGGTATTGTTTACGGGCAGACCACTTGTACTAAAATGGGAAAATGAAAATGTACCTGCCATTTTAAATGTATGGTTTGGTGGCAGTGAAGCAGGATACGCTATTGCAGATGTATTGTTTGGCGATGTAAATCCTTCTGGTAAACTGAGTACTACCTTCCCACAAAATGTAGGACAGGTGCCTTTATTTTACAATCATAAAAATACCGGCCGGCCGTTGGGAACATGGTTTGAGAAATTCCGCAGCAATTACCTCGATGTGAGCAACGAACCCGTTTACCCTTTTGGCTATGGTTTGAGTTACAGCAATTTTATCTACAGCGATATTACTTTAAGCAACAATTTGCTAAAAGGCAATCAAACATTAACGGCTACGGTTACCCTAACCAACACAGGTAATACAGATGGAAAAGAAGTAGTACAATTATATATTCGTGACCTGGCAGGTAGTGTGACAAGGCCGGTTAAAGAACTAAAAGGATTTCAGAAAGTAGTCATCAAAGCAGGTGAATCTAAAAAAATATCTTTCCCCATAACCACATCAGACCTTAAATTTTATAACTATGATTTAAAATATGATTGGGAGCCCGGAGAATTTGAGATTATGATCGGCGGAAATTCAAGAGACGTGAAAATGACCAAATTAATCTGGAACAAATAATTTTTATCCCGGTACCTTAAAAATACCGGGATTATTTTTATGATTAAAATTATTCTTGTCCGACTAAATGTTTGAAACCCTTATCAAGCCTACATGACCTCACCCCAACCCCTCTCCAAAGGAGAGGGGCTAGAACTCTCAACCAGTAAGCATTTGAACGAATGGGTAGAGTTTTAGCCGGACAATAGTGGATTAAAATATCATTCCTGTTTAACAATAAAAAAATCTGTATGAAAAAATTCCTGTTTATCATCACCAGTTTGCTTTTACCAGCCTTGCTGCTAAAAGCACAAAATAACAGCCTGTATCAAAAACATTGGTTTGTACAAAACGGAGATTCATTGCCCTACCGGTTATTATTGCCGGAAAATTATGATGCTGCAAAAAAATATCCGCTTGTATTTTTTATGCATGGTGCCGGCGAAAGAGGCAACGATAATGAAAAACAACTTGTGCATGGCGCTCAATTATTTTTAAAAGCAGACGTAAGAAAAAATTACCCATCCATCGTTGTTTTTCCTCAATGCCCGCAAAATAGTTTTTGGAGCAATGTAAATTTCCGGGCAGATAGCCTTGGCAAACGCAACTTTGTTTTTAAGGCAGATGCAGCACCCACCCGTGCAATGGTGATGGCCAATGCATTATTGCATCAACTCATAAAAGATTATCCTGTAAAAAAGAAAATGATTTACATCGGCGGATTGTCTATGGGAGGTATGGGTACATTTGAAATGGTATATCGCAATCCCAAAATATTTTCAGCAGCCATTCCCATTTGTGGCGGCGGAGATCCTTCTACAGCAAAAAAATTGAAGAAAACAAAGTGGTGGGTTTTTCACGGGGCAAAAGATGATGTGGTTCCACCCGCCAATTCCGAAATTATGGTAGCAGCATTAAAAGCCGCCGGTGCCCCGGTTAAATTTACTTTATACCCCAATGCCAATCACAATAGCTGGGATGCTGCTTTTGCAGAACCGGCATTGCTGAGCTGGTTGTTTGCACAAAAGAAATAATGCCAAACGGAATTTCATTTTAGGCTCCCGATTCTATCCTACCGTGTGGACACATCTTCGATGTGAAAAATTTAGAACACTGATGACACTGACCTGCCTGGCCGGCCGGCAGGCAGGTTTGCAGAAAAATTTGGATTGTTTTGCTGATCCAAAATCCTGCGAAGCAGGATAATCCTGTGTTTATAAAATTTAAAAAGCTGATTCCTGGGTTAGTAAACAGTTTAACCAATTATAAAATCATATAAATCCATCCCACTTGTCTACCGGCAGGCAGATCCGTGTCATCAGTGTTCCTATTGTATTTGTATCCACACGGTAGGATTCTATCGGGATGTGCTGGCTAAAATTTCGTATAACTTATGTGCGGCAGGGTTTGGTAAATGACGGTAGAAAAGTATTGGGCTAATTTATAAATCAAATCGATATAATTTTACTGTTCAATAATATTTATGCTGAAAACATTATTTGCAGCCTGTGTTCTTTTTTCGTTCATGGCCTGTTCTACAACAAACAAAACAATCCGCAATATGAAATTTGCCGACAATACAGTGGTGGCTCATCGTGGAGCATTTAAGAAAAATGGTTTACCGGAAAACTCCGTTGCCTCCTTAAAAGAAGCCATCAGGCTGCAATGCACCGGCAGCGAGTTTGATGTAAGAATGACGGCAGATGATTCTCTGGTCATCCATCATGATCCGCATTATAACAAACTTGACATTGAAAAAACATATTACCGGGATCTGCTGCCATTTAAATTATCAAACGGCGAAAAATTGCCCACGCTGCTGGAATATCTTTTGGCTGGCCTGAACAATAACCCCGCCACCCGACTGATTGTAGAAATCAAACCTTCTGGCATAAGTAAAGTAAGAGGAAAATTGATTGCAGAAAAAGTGGTAGCAATGATTCGAGAATTGAAAGCAGAAAAAATAGTGGCTTATATCAGCTTCGATTATGATATGCTGAAACACATTCATCAAATAGAACCAACCGCCATTACCCAATACCTTAATGGCGAAATAGCCCCGCAACAACTTAGCATGGATGGCATCAGCGGTGCCGACTATCATTTATCCGTTTTCAAAAAAAATCCCGGGTGGATAGCAGAAGCTAAACAATATAAAATACAACTGAATGCCTGGACGGTAAATACAAGAGAAGACATAGACTGGCTGCTGAAACAAGGTTTTGGTTTTATTACTACCAATGAGCCGGAGATGTTGTTAAATTTAAAAGCGCCGTAAAATATTTACAGAGGTTTTTGTGGTCCCGCCATTTGGCTTTGATAAAGTAATTGACACCCTTTTATTTTCATCCCATCTTTTTATTAAGAACCCATATCACAACCTGCTTAAAGATGATAAACTTCAAACAGAAGAAGAACTCAATAATTCATAAAATGATTCATAAAAAAACCGGAACCTATTTTATGATGAAGTGAATATAAATAACCGGAAAAAAATAAAATTTTTGCTGCCGGAGATTGTATTAAAAAAATAATGTTTTAGAATTATACATCAATTCTCACTTCCTGGGTTATTTCATTCTCTATTCTGATCATTTCGTAAATATTGATATTTTTTTCCATGCACTTCCAAAACATACCAACAGATTAGAGAATGCGAACTAAATACATAATCCTAAAAATATATTTTACAGCGACACAGTTTGGCGTTGCCCTACTTTACTTTTGATATGAAATTAATATTATGCAATCAAAAGACATCTCATCTCTATCGGCAAAAGCTAAAACCGGCTTGTTAAAAAACACTTCAACCCAAATATCATTAGGAGAAATATTTAGCGACAGGATTTACCCTGTTATAACAGAAGAAAAATTTTATACCGCTTATTTTAATGAAGTACCTAATAGTATTGAGATCGGCGACGTAAACTGCGAAAAATTAAAGGAATGGTTTGAGAAATTTTACTGGAACGAAATTAAAGATGTGTATAGCAATAAATTTTGTTTTATTAAAAAAGGAGCTACAGCATACGAGCATATAAATAACTATTATGTTCTTTACGAAGACCTTTTTGTTTACATTAACTTAGTTGGCTCCGTTAAATTACTTTTTAGAAAAACCGGGCAGGAAAAATTAGATCCTATTATTGCAGGGATATTAAAATGTAAAAAGAAAAGGCCAGCGCACAAACCGCATATTTCTTTACTTGTTTATAAAGATGGCGTTATAACAACAAAAGAGATGACCTTATCAAAACCCAGGCTCAGCATTAACGATAATTACAACGATGATTTTAAAGATATTCACCATGCTATTTTAAAAAGGCTTAGTAAAAATAACGACAAGGGCCTGGTGCTTTTGCACGGCAAGCCAGGCACCGGTAAAACTTCCTATATCCGATACCTGTTGGCTTCTATAAAAAAGAAAGTTATTTTTTTGCCGCCCAATATGGCTGCAGCAATTACCAGTCCCGACCTGATTACAATTTTAATAGGCAATCCCAATTCAATTTTTGTAATTGAAGATGCTGAGAATATAATAATGGATAGAGAGAAAGGAGCCTATTCGCCGGTATCTGCATTGCTGAATATTACCGATGGCTTACTGGCAGATTGTTTAAACATCCAGTTGATCTGTTCCTTTAATACAGACATTTCGAGAGTAGATAAAGCCTTAATGAGAAAGGGAAGGCTGATTGCAAAGTATGAGTTTAAAGAATTAATCATCGAAAAAGCACAGGCGCTATCTGATAAGCTGGGTTTTAAAAATGAAATTATTACTCCTACCAATTTGACTACTATCTATAACCAGGATGAAAAAGATTATGTGGATACAAAGCAGACAAATACTATTGGTTTTAGAGTAGGTAGTTATAACTAATTTAGTATTATTAAGAAACCATAGAATGATACAACAACTGGGAAAGGAGCGGGATCAAGAATCTAAAGTTTTGATGGTTGTTGCCAAAAATAAGTGGCGTATTAAAGAGGAGCAAATGCAGATCCTAAATGAAATTCTTAGCGGTAATAAAGAAGGGTATCCTTTTGCAAACCATTTCAGATACCAAGTAGTAATAAAACATAATATAGCCACAAATATAGTTCAAAATTTAGCTTATAAATCCTACATTGCCTAAGCATGAATTTATTCAAATAAAAAATCAAAATATGACAGCAGAAACTTATTACAATGAAATTATGAAACCTGAAATCGAATTATTTCATACAGAAATGATGGAAAAATTGAATTCAGATGAACAGATAAAAAAGCTATATACAGGCTGGAAAGTTTGGTTTAGTCCAATATTAATTAATCCAGAAATACTTTTTATTGGCATAAATCCTGGTGGAGGTGAAGGCGGGGATTTAACTTTAGAACCCGATGGAATATTGCAGTATATATTTGACGAATCTGCGGGATTCAATTTAAAGGATGATATTAATGAGGTGTTCAACGAAAAAGAACTATTTGACCTGGTTGATTTAGCATATTGTGTTAAAACAAATTATTATTACTTGGCTACTAAAAATTCTGATGAGATTAAAAAAATCGGTGATTTCTTGGGTAGAGAAAAAGATAAAAGTGGTTTAGGAGACAAATTTTTTCAAAATTCAAAAAAATGGTCTAATCAAATATTAGACATTATTAAACCCAATCTAATTATTTGTGAAGGCAAAACGGCTTTTATTCTTTTAACCCAATTTGCTCTCGAATTAAAAAAGATTGAAACTAATGGACAAGATGTATTTACATTTTATTGTGAAAAATTAAACGCAACAATAATTATGTTCGAGCGTCTTAGATCGGGAGCTATTAAAAATAAGGCCATGCTAAAAAAAGTTTTAATTGAACACTTTACATCCTAGTTCAATGAAACCCTTAATACCTCAATTTCTGATACAATTTATGTCCAAACGTGCCTACATATCCCGATACTTAATAATCTTAAAAAAATTAAAAGCAAAACCATACACAAATTACGAGGACTTACAAAGCCATATTGAAAAGCAAATGGAATATTTGCAAATGAAAGATAATACCTTGAATATGGGGTTTTCAAAACGCACATTGCAACGGGATATAAAAGAAATCCGCAATATTTTTGGGATTGATATTGAATATTCAAAAGCTGCAAAGGGGTATTTTATCAGCCAGGACGAAACAGAAAATATGAATTTTCAACGTATGATGGAGGCATTTGATTTGTTTAATTCTTTGAACATAGCACAGGATCTTACCCCATTTGTACATCTTGAAAAACGCAGGCCACAGGGTACAGATAATTTATACGGTTTGCTTCATGCCATTAAAAACAAATTGCAGATCAGGTTTTCGTATCAAAAGTTTTGGGAAGAAGACATATCGCAAAGAACCGTTGATCCTTATGGTTTAAAAGAATTTAAAAACCGTTGGTACATAATGGCGAAAGATAGCAGGGATGGCAACATAAAAAGTTTTGCTCTCGACCGGCTAACCAACCTTGAAATTACCAACAGTAAATTTGAATTTCCAACAGGTTATAGCATTGAAGAAAACTACCGCTTTTGCTTTGGTATTATTCACCCTAATGATGAAGTGCCGCAGGATATTATTTTATCTTTCGATCCAACACAGGGAAAATATGTAAAGACATTACCGCTTCATGCAACACAGCAGATTTTGATTGACAATGATGAGGAGCTTCAAATAAAATTAAAACTCTTTGTTTCTTATGACCTGGTGATGGAACTGCTTTCTTTCGGCGATAATATGAAAGTATTAAAACCAAAGTCTTTAGCGGATGAGATAAAAACAGCCCACAAAAATGCATACAAACAATACTAAATTATGCCGAATAAAATTGTACTGCAAAAATACAAACAGCATAAATTGCCTTTAGATTTTGAATTATCCTGTAAACAAGATGATCAAAAAAATAAATCCCTGCAATTAAAAAACCGCCTGGTTAAAAAAATAAGAGCCGTTAAACCGGGTTATAGCAACAGAAAAATTTGCATAACAATAAATAATTTCAAAAGTAAATGGTTTTGTAAATCCTGTTTTAAAATTTTTTACTTGACGCCAAAACGAAAATTTAAAACATTACTGGAGTATGATTTAAGTTGCAGGAACTGCCAATCAAAAGAGATCATGCATAACGAAGCACTTTCTGCAGCAATAAATAATAAGTTGCCTGTGGCGGATATAATAAAACTTTTTAAAGACAGTAGGCTTGAGCTGGAATTCGTTATTAATAGTAAAGCTAAATTTCAAACAACCATGATTTATAATTCCCCGTCAAAAGATAAAGGTTTACATAATTGTGTCGGAATTTTATAATATGACGCAATACAATTGGTGTTGGCTAGTGGTGGTTAAATTGAATTGCAGGAGATACTGTTCAAAATGAAAACTGTTTTACAATATATAAAATGTCACTACTGTCCAACTATGAATCGAACAAAATCAACTGTTTGAGCGTGTCTGTTATTATATCAGATGACTCAATCCTTGTGAATGCCTGATTTAACTGGATTTTCTCAAAAACTCCAACGCTTAATATTTGTAATATTTGG
>JBBRFX010000067.1:0-19006 GCA_038241275.1 Chitinophagales bacterium | reverse complement strand
CCATTGAGTAAATACTGGTTATCATTTTTTTCAAGGCTGAGAATATTTAATTGCCTTACATCCTTGTTTGGTTGTACCGGGTAGTTGTTAAAAAGCAGTTCGTCATCTTCAATAATAATTTTTCCATCGGACGCAACTTTCACTTTTAGTTTTTTTACACCAAAATATTTTTTATTGTCTATCAAAAACCAGGTGTGGGAAAAGCCAACATACTTTCCATTTTCTTTACTTATACCTATTTCATAGTCATAAAATTGTTGTGTAGAGTCGTTATATAAGGTACCTGTCCAAAGGCCGGTTATATCCTGACAAATAACAGACAATGGGAAGCTAAATGCAGCGAGCAAAATTTTTATCGATTTCATAAGTATGGTTTAGAGTTTATTAGGTATAATATAAACGCTAATACTTCTACTTTATTTTAAAATATAATAATAATTTAAAATAATAATCAAACTTATAAACCCTTTTTTTTATAATGGGGGGATATAAAAAAAACTGCCGGAAAACCGGCAGCTTTTTTTATCGTTGAAAGCACTTTAAAATTAGTGCTTCATTTTATTTTTTTGGATATTCTTAACCGTTCATACTGGTTAAAAACTCTGCATTATTTTTTGTTCCTTTCATGTTTTTCAACAATGTATTAATGGCTTCTTCCGGATTCATATCTGCCATATGTTTGCGCAATACCCACATGCGCTGGAAGGTATCTTTGTCCAACAGCAAATCATCTCTTCTTGTGCTGGAAGCAACAATATCAATGGCAGGATAAATTCTACGATTGGATAGTTTACGCTCCAGTTGCAGCTCCATATTACCGGTACCTTTAAATTCTTCAAAGATTACCTCATCCATTTTACTGCCGGTATCTACCAGGGCAGTTGCAATGATGGTAAGCGATCCGCCGTTTTCAATTTTTCGGGCTGCACCAAAAAATTGTTTGGGCTTTTGCATTGCATTGGCTTCTACACCACCACTCAGCACTTTACCACTGCTGGGGGCCACCGTATTATGTGCCCTTGCCAAACGGGTAATTGAATCGAGCAATATCACCACATCGTGGCCGCACTCTACCAGGCGTTTTGCTTTTTGCAAAGCAATGGTTGAAACTTTTACATGTTTTTCGGCCGGTTCGTCAAAGGTAGAAGCAATTACTTCTGCCTTTACGCTGCGTTCCATATCAGTTACCTCTTCCGGCCTTTCATCTACCAGCACAATCATCAGGTAACATTCCGGATGATTTTCGGCAATGGCATTGGCCAGTTCTTTTAGCAACATGGTTTTACCGGTTTTGGGTTGAGCTACAATCAATCCACGCTGACCTTTACCAATGGGTGTAAACAGGTCCATAATACGGGTACTGTAATTATCCGACTTGGTGGTCAGGTTCATTTTCTCGAAAGGAAACAATGGTGTGAGATAGTCAAACGGAACCCGGTCTCTTACTTCTTCGGGGCTTTTACCGTTGATGGTAGTAACCTTTAGCAAAGCAAAATATTTTTCGCCTTCTTTTGGAGGACGTACAGAACCAAAAACAGTATCACCCGTTTTAAGGCCAAATAATTTTATTTGTGAGGGAGATACATAGATATCATCAGGAGATGATAAATAATTGTAATCGCTGCTGCGCAGGAAACCATATCCATCGGGCATCATTTCCAACACACCTTCGCCTGGCACTACTCCATCAAATTCTATATTAAAAACAGGTTGTTGTTTGGGTTGAAAAGTACGGGTGTTATTGGGGCGGCTGGGGCTTTCTTCCTGTTCTTCGTCATCCTCATCATCCATATCAACTTCCGGCTGTTGCACTTCGTCTTCTGCGGCCAGCATTTGAGCAATTGCAGCCGGAATAGTGCTTTGTTCGCTGGTGATGGGTTGCAGGTCTTCCTCATCATCATCTTCTTCAATTACTTCCTGCTCTACTTTTTGCTTTTTTAAAGGCTTCTTTTCTGCGGTAGTTTTTTTAGAGATGGGGGCCGCTTCTTTAGGAGCAGGAGCAGCTTCTTTTTTAAAAAGTTCATCCTGCTTAGTTTCAAGTACTTCAGTTGCAGCATCTGGTTTTGCAATACGTTTGCGTTTTGGTTTTTCGCCATCAGGCTTTTTATTCTCTGTTGCCATATTAGATTGTTTATCAAGAATGGTAGAAACCAATTCCTGCTTATTCATTTTTTTTGAATTTGGTATGTTTAACTGCTCTGCTATGTCATGCAGTTCGGGAACGAGCAATTCGTTCAGTTGTGATATGTCGTACATAAAGTATTGAGAAATGCGTTGTTCAAAAAGTCCGCTGTAATTGTGCCTTTAAAATAAAATTGAAGTTGTAAATATATACTGATGGAAGAAGTTGTACATTGAAGCAAGTGATATGGGATAATCTCTCAACCTATTCCGATGCAATAATACGATGATTTTTGAATATAAAAAGAAATAATTGATCATATATTTTTTTGCCGGATATAAATGTTTGCTGAAAAAAGTGCTTTATGCCCCATTATGTTAGTTTGCAGTGTAATTTACCCCTTGCTGATTTGTAAAGCTTTTCCGGATACGCCCTAAACTCATTTTTAATGCAGGTACTAAATTATTGAGGAAAATTATTTTCGTTATAAGACTTTGTGGGGAAAGTGAAACGCTCCTAAACAATATAGACTGATAACGGCAGAATAACTTAGCGTTGTTAACGGCTACGGATTTTAAAATATATGTGCAAGCAAGCCATTTAAAATTATACAATATAATAATATGAAAAGAATTTTATAAGATTTTTTCTTTGTATCGTTTTATCAATTTAAACCCGGCAAATAATTATACAACGCCAGGCGCCGATGTAAATAGGCTTTAAATGATCTGATTATAAATGCTGGCGGCAACTTAAGTTTTTCGGATGGTTCGTATTACTAAGATGAGATCATTACTTTAACGGCTGTTCATATTATTCCATTCAAATAGAATAATGCAGACAGACTTGTTGTAAAGTAATTCGGTAAAATACAAATGCTGCCAAATTTACATATATGCAATCCTATATGACATGCCATTTAATAGTATTTCCGCTGATTATTTTGTACATTAACTAAACGAAATGAGTTAATATTTACCCATTTTACAGCAAGATAAGTTTGGCAACATTTTAGCAATATAGAAATGACAACCATATTTGTAAACATCTAAAAAATAAACAAAATGAGCAAAAGTAAATTATTAGCAGGTTTATTAGTAGGTGCCGCAGCAGGTGCTTTACTAGGTATTTTAATGGCACCTGAAAAAGGTTCTGAAACAAGAAAAAAATTATCTAAGAAAAAAGATAAGTTAGGTGAAGATTTAAAGAACAAATTTGGCGAAGTGAAAGAAACACTTAAAGGAAAGTTTGACAATATCAGGAGCGAAGCCAACGAAATAATAGAAAAAGAAAAAGAAGCTAAAAGAAATTTTAGCTGATCAAACCTTTCATAAAATCCCGTCAAACAGAACTAATGGAACAGCAAC
Source organism: Chitinophagales bacterium (assembly GCA_038241275.1). GTDB lineage: Bacteria > Bacteroidota > Bacteroidia > Chitinophagales > Chitinophagaceae > Ferruginibacter. The sequence continues at coordinate 15,517 of JBBRFX010000067.1, read as the reverse complement.
GCAACCACATTGAATCTTTATTTGAAAAGGCAAGTGATTACCTGGAAACGAATGTGGAACTTATTAAACTAAAGACTACAGAAAAATCTTCAGATATGATGGCTGAGCTTATCAGCAAAATAATCCTGATTGCCATCATCAGCATTTTTGTAATCATGCTTAATGTTGGTCTTGGTTTTTTCCTGGGAGAATTACTTGGCAAAACTTATTATGGCTTTTTTGTATTGGCGGGTTTTTATGGAATTTTAGCTGTATTATGTTACCTCTTTAAAGATAAATGGATTGAAGAGCCGGTAACAAATGTGATCATAAAAAAAATGACTAAAAGATGAGAATTAATAATGCCCTTGAATTAAGGATAGCCATAGAAGCACTGGAAGCAAAAAGGCAACTTCAGAAGCACGAACTTATCTCACAATTTCATGAAACAGCAGATAGCCTGAAACCGGGAAACCTAATCAAATCTGCCATGGGTAATATTATGCCTTCTGCCGTTTTGGGAAGCGTTTTAAAAACAGCCGGAACAGTAGGAGTTGGTTTACTTACCGGTAAATTGATGGGTGGTGTTGCAGGGGCTTCAACAGGCGGTAAGCTTTTAAGTAATTTGCTCAATCAAACTGCAAGCAGAACAGTAATAAATAATGTGGATACCATTAAAGCTTATGGAACTGCCATTATACACAACCTGTTTAAAAGTAAAAAAAAGCAATTATAAAAATGCTTAACTGAAAAAAAAATATTAATTTAATGTTCAAATCCAAAACCCAATTCTATCTAAAGACCGTAAGTGTATAAAACCTATCAGGCATTGATTTTACACCACCATTAAACTGTAAGGTTTAATGTTTATTAAAAAATCAATTATGCATTACAACGGCGAACACCTAAACTTTATTACCAATAAGGTTAAACAGATTAAGACAGCTCTGTTCAAGTCAGACATCAATTCGGAATTATTATTACCTAATAATATAATTGAAGTATTACAGGTTGATGCTGATGGCCATATCTGGTTTTTTACTTCCTGCAACGGCAGGTATGCAAAAAATATAAAGCCACAATTTTATGCATATCTCGATTTTTATAAAAAACAAACTGGCAGCAGGTTGCAAATAAATGGTCATGCACTTGTTGTAGAAGACGAGAATGATTCTTTTATCAGCATAAGTAATTATAGCAAATTAGTTTCAGACAGTCTTGTATTGGTAAAGATGAAAATTGTTCAGGCAGAATATTATGATGGAAATGCTATCCAAAACATTTCGCTAAAAAATAAAATTTTCCATACCATCAACCAATTATTTTTTAACAGCAATCCTAAAATTTTTAATTTTGGTTGATAAAAATATTACTATAAAAAAATAAAACCCGGTTATTAATAACCGGGTTTTATTTTTTTATGCTTTCATTTTGAAATTTTGTATGGCTGATTTTGAAAAATTACTTAACACCAATCTTCCGCTAATGGCGGCCCTTTCTTTGAGCAATTCATCCCAATGATCGGTATTTTTCCAAAACATTTTTTTCATTTCTGCCATAGCTTCCGGGTTGGAAATGGAAAGATGTTTAGATAATCTTTCTATTGACTCATCCATATTTTCTACATTCTCATGTACTTCAGCAAAAAGCCCTTTTCTTTTAGCCCAGTCACTATTGCGCCACATGGTGGCATCAATTGCCAATGCGCCAAATGCAGCCGTTCCAATTTTTCTTTCCACCGCAGGCCCTACTACAAAAGGACCAATACCTACGGCCAATTCACTCAGTTTGATATCGGCACCAGAAAGTGCAATTGCATAATCTGCTGCAGCAGCAATTCCTACACCACCCCCTACACATTTTCCCTGCACACGTGCTATGATAAACTTAGGACACTTACGCATTGCATTAATCACCTGGGCAAAACCATTAAAAAACTTATACCCTTCTGCCGCTGTGTTAATATCCATAAGTTCATTGAAAGAGGCGCCTGCACAAAAAGATTTATCGCCTGCACTTTTTAAAATGATCACTTTAGTTTCTATATGAGTACCGGCAAAATGAATTTCGTAAGCCAGTTGCTCCAGAATTTTGCCGGGGAGAGAATTGCTTTGAGGATGATGAAACTCTATGCTGGTGATTCCATTATGCGTTTCCGTTCTAACATATTCCATATAAATAATTTTTATTTTTTAATGAATCTCTGCCAATTTTCAATTAGGGACAGCGGTTTTATAGAGAGTAATAAAAATATAATAATTCATTTGATTTTACCACAACATCCTCTTATTTAACAATGTTATTTTTCATCTGCACCATTGTAAGAATAGTGGCCACTCCGGTTATTTCATCCGTTTGGTCAAAAATTTCAACATACCATTTCACAATTCCTTTAGGAATATTCTGCCCTTTTACAAAAACGATTTCAGGATTGATCTCTTTCATTTCCTGTGCCGTTTTTTCTTTACAGGTAAACCGAATGTAGATGCTGTTACCCGGATAAACCGGTTTGGTAAATCTTAATTCATCTATCCCATAATTAAGCAATACAGGATTTTTTTCATAGCTATCTACAAATAAACCTGCGGCTGCACTCATTATAAAATAACCATGCGCCACCTGCTGTTCAAACATGGTTCCATCAAAATCAGTATTAATGAGATGAGCATAAAAATGATCGCCACTCAGGTCTGCAAAGCGGTTAATATCTTCTGATGTTATCAGGCGTTTTTCTGTTACAATCTGGTCGCCAATATTTAATTCTTCAAAATATTTTTTAAACGGATGAATGCCTCCTGTAGTACCTTTTGCATAAGGCTGATAAACATTGCTGATGGCAGTAATCATTGAAGGTGATCCCTGTATAGCTGTGCGTTGCAGGTAATGTTTTACACCACGCAAACCTCCCATTTCTTCTCCACCTCCTGCTCTTCCCGGCCCACCATGTACCAATAATGGTAGTGGAGATCCATGGCCGGTGCTTTCTTTTGCGCATTCATTATTTAATACCAATATCCTTCCGTGATGCGTTGCTGCTCCTAATACATATAGTTTAGCAATGGCTGCATCGGCCGTAATTATAGAAGAACATAAACTGCCTTTTCCTTTTTTACTAAGCGCAATAGCTTCATCAATAGTTTTATAAGGCATGATGGTACTAACCGGTCCAAAAGCCTCTACATTATGTGGCTCTTCACAATTAAAGGGATCGTTGTTCATTAATAAGACAGGGCTAATAAAGGCCCCTTCTTTTTCGTCAGCATCTAAAACTGCTACACTATCCAGAGAACCATAAATTATTTGTGAGGATGCCAACAACTTCTGCACCTGGCTTCTTACTTCCTGCCTTTGTCCCTCTCCAGCCAACGACCCCATCCTTACTTTTTCGTTCATCGGGTTTCCTATCACTGTTTTTTCCAGTTCAGTAATTAACGCTTTGGAAACTGCTTCCATTTTATTTTCAGGCACAAAAATCCTGCGCACAGCCGTACATTTTTGCCCGGCTTTTACAATCATTTCCTTTTTTACTTCTTTAATAAAAAGATCCCATTCCGGCATTCCGGGCACCACATCGCCGCCAAGCACCATACAGTTTAATGAATCGGCTTCCATATTAAATGGTACAGATTCATTTAAAATAGTTGGATGTGATTTTAATTTTATACCGGTAGTTGCCGAACCTGTGAATGTAACTACATCCTGCGAGTTTAAATGGCTAAGCATATCTCCTGCGCTGCCACAAATTAATTGTAAAGCACCTTCAGGTAAAATATTGGATTGTATAATTTCTCTTACAACCGCTTCTGTAAGGTAGCAGGTAACGGTTGCCGGTTTTACAACTGCCGGCATACCAGCTAATAAGTTCACTGCAATTTTTTCCAGCATTCCCCATACCGGAAAATTATATGCATTGATGTGTACTGCCACTCCTTCTTTGGGCACCAGTATATGATGGCCCATAAAACTGTTTCCTTTGCTCAAAACGATGGGATCGCCATCCAGGCAAAAAGATTCATCAGGCAATTTTCTACGCAGCGATGCATTGGAAAAAAGATTGCCGATGCCCCCTTCAATATCAATCCAGCTATCAATCCTGGTTGCCCCGCTTAGATAGCTGATCGTATAAAACTTTTCTTTGTGCTGCATCAGGTGAAGTGCCAGTGCACGCAACATCCGGCCCCTTTCCTGAAAAGTCATTTTACGCAGTGCAGGATTTCCTTTTTCCCGGGCGTATTGCAGGATAGCTGCAAAATCAAGCCCCTCAGAGCTTGCGCATATTATTGGCTTACCATTTACCGCATTGTACAATTGCTGGCCATCGCCATCCCCCTCTATCCATTTTCCCGTAATATAATTTCCTAGTTTTTGCATGCTGTTTATATGAGCCAACAAATCTAAGCAATGAAAAGAAAATGGTAATTTTATATTCTAAATATAATGTTATGAGTATTTCAGAAATGAAAAAAGCAATACAGTAAAAAATTGAGTATCTAAATGAGATCCAATTAAAAGAGGTTGAGCTATTCATAAATAGAATAAACAATATTCCAGCTAGTGAATGGGATCTTGAGGATCATGTAAAAAATATTGTAGAAGAAAGAGAAGAATTATTAAAAAAACTTGCTAAATGATATCAGTTCAGCAGGCATTATCCATTCACAAAACAGCCATTGAAAAATTCGGTGGGTCTGAAGGAATAAGCCATAGAGGAAGTCTGGAGTCGTCTTTGTCAAGACCTTTTCAAACATTTGATGGGGTTAGATCTTTATGCCAGTATTGATGAAAAAGCTGCTGCAGATGAATGTATTATTATTAATTATCCATTTGTAGATGGTAATAAAAGAACAGGATATATTTTAATGGAAGCCATATTGCGATATGGCAATAAAAAAATCACTTTAAACGATGACGAGGTTTATCAATTCGTGATTGATATCTCCACCGGAAAAATTAGATTTGATGAAATAGCAACCTTGCTAAAAACAACACTACTTCTTTATGAAAAAATCCCTTTTTATAGGTTTAATCCTGGCTGCATGCAGCCCCAGTAAAACAAATGACAGCAGTTGCATAGGTGAAGCCAAAAAAGATTGTATGTGCACAATGCAATATGATCCTGTATGTGGGTGCGATAATAAAACCTATGGTAATGCCTGTGTAGCAGCTTGTGCAGGAGTAAAATCTTTTACCAAAGGTGCCTGCCCGGATAAATAATATTATTGAATGAGTGCAAATTGGCGATAGTGGTGCATTACATGTTTGAAATGCAACATTATCCATTCTTCAAAACTGAGCATCCCAAAAACGGGGTGCATTGTTTTGTAGTTAGGCTCGGTTTTAAAAAACCCGAAAAAAGAATGGACCGTATCCTGTAATTTATTTGTAGCCTCCTGTATTGAAGCTGTCCTTACAGGAAAGGGCTCATCGCCTAACACGCCAGCAGGAGCTTTAGTGTTTTCCTTAAAAACTTTATCGCTGTATAAAAATTCCCTGTATTTGGGAAGGTATTCTTCGGGTGTTACCAAAGGAAAACTGATTTTCTCAATGGAGACTTCAAAAAAATCATTCAAATGTTCAAGCATCTGTTGGGCACTCATTTTGCCCCACAGAGGTATTTGTTTTTCTGAAATATTTTGCAATAACAAAAACATTTCAGTTTGAATAAATGCTGATTTTTCTTCCTGGTTCATATGCTAAACATAAAAAAGCTCCGCATGATTGCGAAGCTCATGGAAAAATATTTTGTTAATTCCGGGTATCAATCTCTTTACACAGGGCTTCAAATATTTCATCAATAGAACCTTCTCCTTTTATCATCACTACTTTATCAAACTTTTTATAGTAATCTGCCACAGCAGCAGTTTTATTATGATACTCAATAATGCGGGCTCTTATCACTTGCTCGTTGTTATCATCACTCCTGCCGCTGGTTTCACCTCTTTTCACCAATCTGTTTACAAGTTCCTCTTCACTTACATCCAATGCGAGCATAACCGCAATAGAAGTTTTTTTAAGGTCAAGTAAATTATCCAATGCCAGGGCCTGTGCAGATGTGCGGGGAAAGCCATCAAACAAAAATCCTTTTGCTTCAGGATTTTCATCCAAAGCAGAACTAATCATACCAATCACTACTTCATCCGGCACAAGCTGTCCTTTATCCATAAAACTTTTAGCTGCAAGTCCTAATGCTGTTTGCCTGTTTATTTCAGATCGCAGGAGATCACCGGTACTAAGGTGCTTTAACCCATACCGAACAATTAGTTTTTCGCTTTGTGTTCCTTTACCACTGCCCGGAGGGCCAAAGAGTATTAAATTGAACATATCTTTTCTTATAAAAATCCTTGATATAAATTTTGTAGTTGAATTCAACAGCACAGTTGCCAAAGGTAACTAAGCATTTGCAATTTGAAAATATTTAGTGATCTATCCGGGAAATTTTATAAAAAGCTGTCAGGTCGTCAACATTCTCCACATGTTTACTTACTCAAATTTGTTGTAAAACATTTAATTGCAAACCTGCAAAATACATTCAAATACACGCCTGAAAAGGATTTGTTGTTGTAATTAAGCAATCCATTTGCATGTTGCCATTTTAATTCCTTTTGTAATAAAGTGCTTTAGAAGTATTTTTGCCAAGGTCAATAAATATCTCTCATTATCTAAAATTATTATATGGGCTCCCACAAATTAAGTCGTCTGGCAGAAACATTGATAGGTTCGGAAATTGTAAAATTGGGTGGCATCATTAAAGAAAAGATTAGTAAAGGAGACCATATTTACAATTATACGATTGGTGATTTTGATTCCTCACAGTTTCCCATACCCGAAGAACTGGAAAAAGAGATTATATCTGCATACCAAAATGGTTACACTACATATCCTGCCGCAGACGGAGAGCTGGATCTGCGTAATGCAGTAAGTAACTTTATCAGCAAAAATGAAGGTATCAATTATACAGCACAGGAAATTTTGATAGCCGCAGGTGGGCGACCTCTTATTTATTCAATTTACAGGGCTATTGTAGATAAAGGAGATAAAGTGATTTATCCTGTGCCAAGCTGGAACAATAATCATTATGTGCATTTTACAGAAGGTGAGCATGTGATGATTGAAGCTACCCGGGAAAATAATTTTATGCCTACAGCCGACCAGATAAGACCTCATGTAAGAGGTGCTTCTCTTATTGCGGTGTGTTCTCCACTAAATCCTACCGGCACTACCTTTACAAAAACAGAACTGGAAGCTATTTGCGACCTGGTGATAGCAGAAAATGAACAAAGGAAAGAAGGCGAAAAGAAATTATACCTGATGTATGATCAGATTTACTGGACACTCACTTTTGGAGATACCATACATTACAACCCGGTTTCCTTAAGACCAAAGATGAAGGATTATACCATTTTTGTAGATGGTATCAGCAAAGCTTTTGCAGCCACAGGTGTAAGGGTTGGCTGGTCTTTGGGACCAGCAGAAGTCATTGCAAAAATGAAAGCCATCAACAGCCATATCGGCTCATGGGCGCCTATGGCAGAACAAAAAGCTGTTGCCAAATTCCTTAACAATGAAGCGGCTGTAAATACCCACCTGGTTCATTTTAAGAAAGAAATAGATATTCGCCTCACAAGAATATATGAAGGGTTTCAGCAATTAAAAAAAGATGGTTTTAATGTAGATGCAATAACCCCGCAGGCAGCTATTTACCTTGCTTTGCAAATAGATCTGGTAGGTAAAAAAACAAGCGCTGGCAATGAACTTTTAGGCCAGGAAGAGGTGACTGCTTATATATTAAACGAAGCAAAACTGGCTCTGGTTCCTTTTTATGCTTTTGGAGCCGATAAAAAAAGTAATTGGTACAGGCTGAGTGTTGGATGTTGCAAAAAAGAAGATATCAATACTATGTTGGAAAAATTGAGAGAGGCGCTGGCAAGATTGAGCTAATTCTTATTATTTAAAAACACAAAAGGTTTTTCTTTTGCGGTGCGCAAAAAATTCTTAATCAAATAGGGTTTGTTTATTACTTTAAATTTATTCAGATCAAGTAATTCGTGTGCCTTTACAACATTGTCCAACCTTTCTACATTGTGTAACAGGTCATGCAATAAAGATACTTCACGCTCCATGGCCTGGGCTGTCATTAACTCTTGCTTGAAAAGTACTAAAATGTCTCTGTTGGGGTTATGCATTATAACAACTTTTTATACACTGCTAATAGCCTACCATCCCCTGTTTATTAGGACATCCACATCCCGCTTTTTTGGATGATGAACAACCGGCTGACAATAAACAAATGGCAATTAATAGCAATGCGGATATTTTTTTTACTTGTTGCATAATTTTCTGGTTACAAAATAAACTATTTTCACTTACAAATATTGTTCTGTGGGCATTATAGGCGAAAAAATTAACAACCCGGGTAAAGGATTACGGATTTTAGTAGCTCCGCTCGACTGGGGTCTTGGCCACGCTACCCGTTGTATCCCTGTTATTTATGCATTTATCAATGCCGGAGCCAGTGTTATATTAGCTGGCGAAGCCGCTACTGAAGCTATCTTAAAAAAAGAATTTCCTATACTTAACTTTTTGCCACTAAAAGGTTATAACATTAAATACAGTAAGCGTAAAAGATCATTTTTTCTAAAGCTACTCAGCCAGGCTCCCCGCATAAAAAAAACCATACATTATGAACATAAATGGTTGCGAAAAGTTGTAAAAGATCAAAAAATTGATGGAGTAATTTCCGACAACCGTTTTGGCCTTTATCATTCAACCGCCCCAACTGTCTATATAACTCATCAGTTACATATAGAGACCGGTAATCCCTGGCTTAACAAAATAGCCCAACAAATACATTATAATTATATCAACCGGTTTAGCCAATGTTGGGTACCCGATGCGGAAGGCCCCATAAACCTGGCAGGAAAACTGTCGCATACCGATCGGTTACCCATAGTTCCTGTTAAATACATGGGTGTTTTATCGAGGTTTAAAAAACAACAACTGGTAGTTACCAACAAACTATTGGTTGTTTTATCTGGCCCTGAACCTCAGCGCAGCATTTTTGAAAATATGATTCTGCTGCAAATAAAAGACTTTGGAGAACCGGTGGTATTGGTTAGAGGCCTGCCTGCACAAACAGCTACTTTATCTTTTGGAGAGAACATTCAGGTGTTTAATCATCTTTCTTCAAATGAGTTGAGCCAAAAGATACAACAGTCTGAGATGGTGTTGGCAAGAGCAGGTTATTCCACTATCATGGATTTAGCCATCCTGCAACAAAAAGCCATACTGGTGCCTACTCCCGGGCAGGCAGAACAGGAATACCTGGCCACTTATTTAAAACAGCAGCAGCTTTTCTACACCTGCCTGCAGGATAAATTTGATTTAAAAATTGCGCTAAAAGAATCAGAAGCATTTTATAAAACAGAGAAGTTGGCTCCCGGTGGCCTAAATGAAAATTTGGTTAACAACTGGCTCACAGATATTCAGAAAATTAAGGCTTCGCAATAAAAATACCTCTGGCATTTTTATCACTACTGCCCACAATACTACTGCTTCTTTGCGCATGAAAAAGAAAATCAGATTTACCCTTACAATTTTCTACCTGTTGGATGATAGCTTCGTATGTAATCTCCCCTTCACAAAACAATAACCGGCCAATTGTATTTTTCTTAATACATAATTTTATATCCTCCAGGTTCCCAATAGATGCATCTTTATCATCAACATCTATCGAAATTCTGCCAGCAAGCATAACCGATGGTACAGCATATTTAATCAACTGCAGGCATTCATTAAATTTTTGCTGCCCTGCAATTATAGCTGTATTTACACTGCTATCCGACAAAGGTTTTTGCGGTTCATCTTTAGCCCTCTTAATTTTTAAAGATGCGATTAGCTTTCTGAATCCTATTATTTTTTTTATAATAAAGACGGTTGCTTTTTTGTGGCTGTAATGTTTTTCTACAAACAGCAACATGGCGCCATAAAAATGCCTCACATAATCAGCAGAAATTTTTTGAGTACTTTCTCCTTTAAAATGCAATATGGTGGTGCCTGCAAAATAATAATTAATCAGCCCTGCCTGCATTATGCGAAAGCTAAGATCTACATCCTCGCCATACATAAAAAAATCTTCATCAAAACCACCGGATATTTCTACGGCTTTTTTACTAAGCATCATAAAAGCACCGGCCAGTACTTCTACTTCGTTGTTTTCTCTTTGTGGCAAATGGCCTGCATAATACCTGGCAAATAATTTTGAATTTGAAAATAAACCGGCCAGTCCCGACATCTTAAAAAAAGATGTAAGCGGAGAAGGGAATCCTCTTTTGCTTTCTTTTAAAAACCTTCCGCTGCCATCCAGCATACGCACACCCATGGCGCCATAATTTTTGTTTGCAGCAAAAATTGATAAGCATTTTGTAAAACAATCTGCGGGTACAATCGTATCCGGGTTTAAAAATAAAATATGCTCCCCCATGGCTTCTGATAATACACTGTTACTTGCTTTACCAAAACCATCATTGGTAGAATTCCATTTAAAAATTACCCACGGAAATTTATTGGTCAAATACTCCCTGCTTCCATCTGTAGAATGATTATCCACCACAAACACTTCTGCAGCTATGTATGCACATGCTTTGTGAACAGAATATAGGCATTGCTCCAGGAAATATTTTACATTATAATTTACTATGATGATGGATAATTGCAAATCTATTTTTATTTGTAAACGAATTACGTGGATTTATACCAGTCCTCAAAACCGAAGATATTAAACTGAAAGAATAAGAACAGCTCAACGAAGGTTTTATTTTTCAACTTTGTAAATTCACTTAGCGCATCCAGGGATTCATCTCTCAGCTTTGATGCTTTCAGTTTCAACCTTTCACTTTTTGACTTTTCACAATTCCCCATTCACCTTTGACCAGCTTCGTTCCTTATCTTTGCCGCATGTTAAAAACTACCTTACTCAATGCGGTGCAGGCAGGAGCTGCGCAATTACAACATTATTTTAATGGCGAATTTAAAATTTCCAACAAAGAAGGAATGAATAATCTGGTAACTGAAGCCGATCATGCTGCAGAAAAAGCCATTATAGATATTATACAAAAAGAATATCCCGATCATTTTATATTGAGTGAAGAAACAGGTGAAATAAAAACTAATAGTGAATACAAATGGATTATCGATCCCATTGATGGCACTGTAAATTTTGCCAATGGTATTCCACTGTGTTGTGTAAGTATAGCTTTGGAAAAAGAAGGGAAAATGATTTTAGGAGCGGTATATGCTCCATTACTAAATGAATTGTATGTAGCCGAAAAAGGTTGTGGTGCTACCCTCAACGATAAAAAAATATCTGTAAGCAGTAAAACCGAATTGATAAAAAGCTGCCTTGTAACCGGCTTTCCTTATACCTATCTGAACAGCCCAAATGGACCCCTGGAGGTTTTTGCAAAATTGGTAAGACAGGGAATTCCTGTAAGAAGACTAGGAAGTGCGGCTATAGATCTTTGCTGGGTAGCAGCCGGCAGGTTTGATGGTTTTTATGAACATAAATTACAGGCTTGGGACAGCTCAGCCGGATTTTTATTAATTGAAGAAGCTGGTGGAAGGGTTACCGATTTTGAAAGCGACATTTATTCACCTTACCAGCCACATATTTTGGCTACGAACGGACACATTCACGAAGAACTAAGAGCTGTGGTGAATGGAGGAGAGGTGAGAACTTCGTAATGACGAATTTAGAATAACGAATAACGAATGTGCGAGCTGAGTTCACTTTGAAAATATTGGTATACTTAATTTAATAAGCAAAAGGATATTGGAAATTTTGATTCGAAGACATTCGTAATTCGCTATTTCTAATTTTAAAACGTAAGAGAAATGGAACAAAGAACAGAAATATCCTCCCTCGGAGAGTTTGGTTTGATAGACCTCCTCACCCAAAACAATGAAACCAAAAATGCATCTACGATTGTAAGTGTGGGCGATGACGCTGCCGTGATCGATCATTTCGGCAGGCAAACCGTTGTTTCAACAGATCTGCTGTTAGAAGGCATTCACTTTGATTTGTCTTATACACCTTTAAAACATCTTGGTTATAAAAGCATCATCGTAAACCTGAGTGATATTTATGCCATGAATGCAGTGCCTACGCAGGTATTGATGAGTATTGGTTTTAGCAACCGGGTAAGCCTGGAAGCATTGGAAGAATTTTATGCCGGAGTGTATGCAGCTTGCGAAGAACATGGCGTAGACCTGGTAGGCGGTGATACCTCCACTTCTCAAAAGGGTTTGGTGATAAGTGTTACAGCCATTGGAGAAGTGGCGCCGGACCGCTATGTAAAACGCAGCGGCGCTCAGCCCAACGATTTAATATGTGTGAGTGGAGAATTAGGCGGCGCCTTTCTTGGACTTACTTTATTGGAAAGAGAAAAAAAAATATTTGAAACTACCGGTGCACAACCCGACCTGGAAGGACAGTCTTACATAGTAGGCCGGCTGCTAAAACCAGCAGCAAGAAAAGACATCATAGAATATTTTGCAGAAGCAGACTTCAAACCCAGCAGCATGATGGACATTAGCGATGGGTTGAGCAGCGACATCATGCATATTTGCAAAGAAAGCAATACCGGCTGTGTGTTGTACGAAGATAAACTCCCACTGAATGATAATGCAAAAGCTTTTGCATACAACTTACAGTTAGACCCAACCGCCTGCGCTTTGAGCGGCGGAGAAGATTATGAACTGCTCTTTACCGTTTCGCAGGCAGATTATGAAAAAGTAAAAAATAACCCCGGTATTTCAGTGATTGGGTATATAACAGAAGCGGCAGAAGGAAAACATTTGATAACCCGTGGAGGCAACAAACATGCATTGGTGGCGCAGGGATGGAATCATTTGAAATGACCGAATTGTGAATGGCGATTTGTGAATGGTCAATATTCACCATTCACAAATAGATAGCTCATTTTATTCTTCACATCGAACTAGCATCTCATTTCAGCAAATTCAAATCGGGCTGTGCATATTTATATACTTTGAAATAAATAGTCGTTTTGGTTTGGTTCACTCCGTCAATTTTTGAAATTTCATTTACAAAGTGTACCAGGTGATCATTGTCCCTGCACATCACATCCACTTCCAAATCATAGTCACCTGAAGTCATTGCCAAAAAACTTACTTCTTTAAATTTTGCAATGTTTTGCGCAACCTTTTCTTTTAAAGTTGCGGGGCGCACATACACCGCAATATGCGCATAGGAATGAAACCCTACTTTGTCCGGATCTACACGTCCAATAATATTCACCGTGCCATCTTCTATCAATTTATTTACCCTTGTTCGTATAGTGCCTACAGATACTTTTAGCTTATCTGCCATTACCGTAAAACTCATTCTACCGTCCTGCTGAAGGCAGGAAAGAATGCTAAAATCAAGATCGTCTAAGGCTATATTATTTCTTTGCATAAAAAATGTATGAAGACAAAATTGCAACTTTTTAATAAAATATCAATCAATTTTATGGTTTATAACTAAAATATTTTTATTTTCAATGCTTATTTTTTACAATAATTACAGCATATGAAATATCCTGCTATTCAAAATTACATCAATGGCCAGTTTGTAAATGCGGTTACTAACAGAACAATGGAGGTAATTTCTCCCGTGGACGGCAATCATCTCTCCACTGTTCCCATGTCTTCATCTAAAGATCTGGATGATGCCGTAAAAGCAGCCAAAGCAGCATTTCCGGCCTGGAGCAAAACACCCATCAAAGACAGGGTGCAGGTTTTCTTTCGTTATAAATATTTATTGGAAAAACACTTGAAAGAACTGGCAGAATTGTGCAGCGAAGAAAACGGAAAAATGTATGGAGAATCTGTTGCAGAAATTGAAAAATGTATAGAGTTGACAGAGTTTGCCACTTCCTTACCACAGCTCGTAACCGGCGAAGTGCTGGAAGTAAGCCGGGGGGTTGAATGCCGCACAGAACATGTAGCACTTGGTGTGGTGGCTTCTATCGTTCCATTTAATTTTCCGAGCATGGTGCCCAACTGGACCATACCCAACGCCATAGCACTGGGCAATTGTATGATCCTAAAACCATCAGAAAAAGTTCCCTTGAGTTGTGGGCGGCTGGCAGAAATTTTAAAAGAAGCAGGCTTACCCGATGGTGTACTAAATATTGTTCATGGCGATACAGAAATTGTAGAAGCCATTTGCGATCATCCGGGCATAGAAGCGGTTTCTTTCGTGGGCTCAACTAAAGTGGCTAAGATAGTTTACCAGCGGGCCACTCACAATTACAAAAGATGCCTCGCTTTAGGTGGTGCTAAAAATCATTTAATGGTGCTGCCAGATGCCATCCCCGGCATGACAGCCCAAAACGTGGCTGCCTCTATGAGTGGATGTGCAGGCCAGCGTTGCATGGCTGCCAGTGCCATGATAGGTGTGGGAAATGTGGATAGCATCATCGACAAAATATGTGAAGAAGCTAAAAAAATTGTTCCGGGAGAAAACCTTGGTGCAGTAATCAGTAAAGAAAGTAAAGAAAAAATTGAACGATATATTGGCGAGGCCGAAAGAGATGGCGCAACCATTTTGGTAGATGGCCGCAATGCAACTGTTGCCGGTAAGGAAGATGGTTATTATGTAGGCCCCACTGTTATAGATTTTGTAACACCCGAGATGAGTGTTGCCAAAGAAGAGATTTTTGGTCCCGTAATTTCCATCATGCGCACCAACACTGTTGATGAAGCATTGGCCATAGAAAATGCTAATCCTTATGGCAATGCCGCCAGTGTGTTCACACAAAATGGTGGTATGGCACGATACATTATTGACAGAGCAAGCGCTGGTATGATTGGCGTAAACGTTGGTGTGCCTGTGCCACGTGAACCTTTCAGCTTTGGCGGATGGAATGAAAGCAAGTTTGGTGTAGGTGATATAACCGGCAAAAGTTCGATTGAATTTTGGACAAAGCTAAAGAAGAGCACTACAAAGTGGAATGCAGAGGCTGGAGTTAATTGGATGAGTTAAGAGCCCCTGTCCCCTGAAGGGGAACTTAGATTTTTACAGTATTAAAAATAAAAAATACTTTAATGATTTAAAATGATATGCCGTACAAGAGTGCGACGCAACAATGCCAAATAGAATTACAATTGTTGGTAACAAAAAATAGAACTTATGTCAGAAACAAAAACAGCTCCTGCATTATCAGAAACAAAAAGCTCCCCTTCAGATGCGGGGGAGCAAATCGTGCAGGATAATCTCGATTACACCCTATTTAGCTGGAGCAAGCAAAAAGGCCAAAATCCCATAGCAGTAAAACATGCCGAAGGAGTGTATCTATACGATTACGATGGCAAGCGCTATATTGATTTTAGCAGCGGCCTGATGAACGTAAATATCGGTCATGGCAATCAGCGTATAACCAATGCCGTGGTAAAACAAATGCAGGAGGTTTCTTATGTAACACCAAGTTGCGTTACAAAGGCTCGTGGAGACCTGGGTAAAAAGCTGGCAGCAATT
>JBBRFX010000066.1:0-19194 GCA_038241275.1 Chitinophagales bacterium | reverse complement strand
TATATTTGCTGCCTCTGATAAAACTGCAAAAGCAAATAAGAGAAACAAATAGTTCATTTCAAATACTGTGTTTGCATTATGATGAAGATCGTAGATCCGACATCAATAGATCAGACATCAGACATCAAATTATATTTTATGATCTTACAAAGAAGAAACAGGATACTGCGTCAGAACCCAGCCATCAGGAGTTTGGTGGCAGAGACGATGCTGACACCCAATGATTTTATTGCGCCTTTGTTTATTGACGAAGGAACGAATGTAGCTTTCGAAATTCCCTCCATGTTGGGCTACTATCGTTACTCTATTGACAATACCGTAAAGGAAATAAAAGAGTTGTGGAGCATGGGTATAAAATGCGTGTTACTTTTTGTAAAAGCAGCCGATGAAGTAAAAGATAATACCGGTAAAGAATCATGGAACCCGGATGGATTGATGCAGCGCAGTATCAAAGCAATAAAAGATGCTGTACCGGGCATGTATGTGATGACGGATGTGGCCCTTGATCCTTATTCTTCTTATGGCCATGATGGCATTGTAGAAAATGGAGAGATTGTAAATGACCCTACGGTAGAGGCTTTGGTAAAAATGAGTTTGAGTCATGCCGCCGCCGGTGCCGATATGGTGGCACCCAGCGATATGATGGACGGAAGAATTGGTGCCATCAGGGAAGCTTTTGAACAAAATAATTTTACCAAAACTGGTATCATGGCATACAGTGCAAAATATGCTTCTTGTTTTTATGGTCCCTTTCGGGATGCATTGGATAGTGCGCCTGGCTTTGGTGACAAAAAAACTTACCAGATGGATTATGCCAACAGGATTGAAGCGGTGAAGGAAGCCATGATGGATGTAGAAGAAGGAGCAGATATTGTTATGGTAAAGCCCGGGCTTTCTTATTTAGATATTGTGAGAGAAGTGAAAAATGCAGTAGACGTTCCCGTTAGTGTGTACAATATCAGTGGCGAATATGCCATGATTAAAGCAGCAGCCAAAATGGGTTGGATAGATGAGGACAAAGCGATCATAGAAACGTTGACTTCATTTAAAAGGGCAGGGGCTGATTTGATAGCGACGTATTTTGCACGGGATGCCGTTCGCCTGTTGGGGTAGTTGCACGCAGAGCTGCTAAGTAAAGCAAAGACGCAAATACGCTTCGATAAAAGCTTAGTGAAGATTATATGTACAAGAGTGCGACGCCACTGAAGATGAGCAAAGTTTAAATGCCGATAACAAAATAAAAAACTACATGTACGAGAAGAGCAAACAATTATTCGAAAGAGCCCAACAGTCAATCCCTGGTGGAGTAAATTCGCCGGTAAGAGCATTTAAAAGTGTGGGCGGTACGCCGGTGTTTATGGTAAGTGCAAAGGGCGCTTACCTGTATGATGCCGATGGAAATAAATATATTGACTACATCGCTTCATGGGGACCAATGATTTTGGGCCACGCCTACGAACCTGTGGTAAAAGCAATACAAGAAAAGGCATTGGGGTCTACGTCTTTTGGGGCACCAACGCAACTGGAAATAGAAATGGCAGAACTCATCATTAGCATGGCGCCCAATGTAGACCTGGTGAGGATGGTTAGCAGCGGCACGGAGGCTTGCATGAGTGCCATTCGTTTGGCAAGAGGATACACGGGCAAAAATAAAATCATCAAATTTGAAGGTCATTACCACGGCCATGCAGATTCGTTTTTAGTGAAGGCAGGAAGTGGGATGGCAACATTTAATATTCAAACAGTACCGGGTGTAACGGCTGGCGTGGCCAATGATACCCTGGCAGCGCCTTTCAATGATTTGGAGGCGGTGAAGAAATTGGTAGCCGAAAACAAGGGACAAATTGCAGCCATTATCGTGGAGCCTGTTGCAGGTAATATGGGTTGTATTTTACCGCAGGAAGGTTTCCTGGAAGCCATCAGAAAAATATGCGACGAAGAAAAAATCGTTTTCATTTTTGATGAAGTGATGACGGGTTTTAGATTGGCTGCCGGCGGTGCGCAGGAAAAATTAAACATCAAGGCAGACCTTGTTACTTACGGAAAAGTAATTGGGGGCGGTATGCCGGTGGGTGCCTTTGCAGGCAAAAGAGAAATCATGCAACATATTTCCCCGCTCGGTAATGTTTACCAGGCTGGAACTTTAAGTGGTAATCCGATTGCAATGATTGCTGGGTTTACCATGCTGACTGAATTAAAAAATAACCCTTCTATTTATACAGAGCTGGAAGAAAAAACAACCTATCTTAAAAATGGGTTAGATGCCGTGTTGGCAGCATGGGGCCAACCTTATGTGATCAACCAGTTTGGATCTATGATCAGTATTCATTTTAGTGCTCAGCCCGTAGTTGATTTTGCTACCGCCGCTTCTGCAAACAATGCTTTATTTAGCCAGTTTTTTCATGGTATGTTAAAACGAGGTATTTATCTTCCGCCATCTGCATTTGAAAGTTGGTTTCTCAACAATGCACTTACTTATGCTGACCTGGATGAAACGGTCAGTAAAGCAAAGGAAACGTTGGCAGAAATGTGATTGGATAGTGCATACTGATGACCGCCACATTTTATTTGGGGAGTTATCCTGTCATCCTGTGGAATTAAGGATAAAATGTTGCTGTTTGCAAAAGCCACCAATTCACTTTTAAATTTTTCTCCATATAAAACTTTTTTACATCAAACACATATGACTCCCGAAATAGTTGGTAAAGGCACTGCCTCAAACTAAATAAAAATAATTTAGTTTAGTCTACTATTTTAGTAGGGAAAACCTTATTTTTGCTTTCTTATAATTACTCACAGTATAAAGCTGTCTTTTTTTATATATGGTCAAAGGCAATGAGAAGGTTTTAGAGGCGGCAGCAGAGCAGCATCCACAGGATACCAATCCGCTGTTTCCCATATTCTTAAAGCTTAACCAGCTATCTGTGTTAATAGTAGGCGGTGGCTATGTGGCCATGGAAAAGCTTACTGCTGTTTTAAACAATTCTCCTGAAACGGCCATTACCCTCATTTCTACACAAATTAGCGATGATATCAAAGCACTGGCACTGTTATACCCAAGGCTTATTCTTATAGAACGATCCTATCATGAAAGCGATATAGATGATGCAGACCTTGTTATTGCTGCTGTAAATGACAGGGATGTGAGTGAGCAGATAAGCATAGATGCAAGGCAAAAAGGAAAGTTGGTAAATGTGGCAGACAAGCCCGATCTCTGTGATTTTTACCTGGGTTCCATTGTGCAAAAAGGCAGCGTTAAAATTGCTATTTCTACCAATGGAAAATCTCCCACGATTGCCAAACGATTGAAAGAAGTGTTGAATGATATGATTCCGGCGGAGATGGAAGATGTGCTGAATAATATCCAATCCATCCGCAAAAACCTTCCCGGTAGTTTTGAAGAAAAGGTAAAGCAATTAAATACATTAACACAAGGGCTTGTGGATAAAACTCCTGCTGCAGAAGTATTATTGACAGATGAGGAAGCCATTGTAGAAACGAGTGAAGGCCCTTCTCAAAAACATTGGAAAAAAATTGCCAGTTATTCAGCGGCAGCTTTCGCATTCATGCTCATTGGTCATTTAATTTTTTCTTACATACCCTACAAAGAGATTTCTTACAGTGTGGTAGATCTTTATAATTCTCTTGATAAAAACTTTCACTGGATGGTATTGGCTGGCTTCCTGGCGCAAATGGTGGATGGTGCACTGGGCATGGGTTATGGTGTTACGAGTGCGTCTATATTATTATCTACCGGCATCAATCCCGCCGCTATCAGTGGCAGTATACATACGGCAGAAATGTTTGCCAGTGGTGCTTCCGGCTACAGCCATTATAAGTTTGGAAACGTAAACAAAAAGCTTTTTAAAATACTCGTAATTCCCGGAGTGCTGGGTGCCATTGCCGGCGCTTTTCTGCTGGTATTTTTGGGAGAAAAATATTCTAATTACATACGGCCCATTATGGCTGCCTATACCTTGTTTCTTGGTTTTAGAATATTGCTGAACGCATTCAGGAAAATGAACCAGCAAAAAAAATTCAAACGCTATGGTGCTTTGGCTGGTCTGGGTGGTTTCCTGGATTCCTTTGGCGGCGGCGGCTGGGGCCCCATTGTAACTACAACGCTTATCACCAAAGGACGCACACCGAGGTTTGTAATAGGTACCGTGAGCCTTACAGAATTTTTTGTAACATTGGCCAGTGCTTTTTCATTTTTTATTTTACTGGGGGTTACTCATGTGCAAACTATTGTGGCACTAATTATCGGGGGCTTTGTGGCGGCACCACTGGCTGCAAGGCTCACAGGAAAATTGCCCCGCAAAACATCTTTTATTTTATTGGGCATCCTGGTAATAATCTGGAGCCTTAAAATTTTGTACACGCTACTTTAAATATTTTTTTAAAACAGTACTCTATAAAAAAGGTAGACTAATAAAAAGTTTTATATATTTAAAAAAAATACAATCATGTTCAAAACCAACCGCTATTCTAATTCTTTGTTGCTTTCACTTCGATGTTGACCATACAATAATACCATTCGGCATTTGATGCAAGGCCAATTTGCAGTTAGAATATTATTGGGCCTTTTCAAATCATTTCCGAATAAAATTGCTTCCATATTATTTTTTACAAACTTACCTGAGTAATCGGGATTATTAACTTATGCATACAACTCATATCATGAAAAGAAATATTTTATTATTAATTGTACTATTACCTTTTTTTACTTTAGCACAAACAATCGAAAACGTTCCTCTCACAGGCAGGGTAGTGGCAGAAAGCCAGGAAGGCCTGGCTTCTGCAACGATAGCTGTAAAAGGATCTTCGCAGGTAACAGTAACAGATTCTACCGGGCAGTTCTCTTTAACCGTTAACCGAAAAATTCCTTTTACAATCCTTATTTCCTTTGCAGGATTCCAATCCCGTCAGGTCATTATTAAAAACGGCAGTACCAACAATATATTGGTACAATTACAACCACTTTTTCAGGTAGATACTGTGTTGATTACATCAAGGCGCCGCAGAGAAGTGCTGCAGGATGTACCCATTCCCATCACCGTATTGGGCGGAAAATTGGTAGAAGATGCCGGGGCATTTAATGTAAACCGGGTAAAAGAATTGGTTCCCTCTGTTCAGTTGTACACTTCCAACCCACGAAACACAGGTATTAATATCCGTGGGCTTGGTTCTCCATTCGGGCTTACAAATGATGGTCTTGATCCTGGTGTTGGTTACTATGTAGATGGCGTTTATTATGCCCGGCCTGCAGCAGCAACACTCGACTTTATAGACATTGATCAGATTGAAGTATTGCGTGGCCCACAGGGAACTTTGTTTGGTAAAAACACAACTTCGGGAGCTATCAATATCACTACAAAAAAGCCTGCTTTTAAATCGGGCGCCAACTTTGAAGTGAGTTACGGCAACTACGGATACATCCAGGCAAAGAGTTCCATCTCCGGAGCATTGAGTAAAAAATTTGCAGCCCGGGTTTCCTTCTCCGGCACGCAAAGAGATGGTTTGATAGAAAACGTACGTACTGCAAAATATACCAACGACATCAACAACCTTGGTATCCGTGGCCAGCTTTTATACAAGGCTTCAGAGAATACTTCTATCACCCTTGCAGCAGATGCCAGCAGTCAGAAGCCTGATGGTTATGCGCAGGTAGTGGCGGGTGTTGTAAAAACAAAACGTGCCGGCTATCGCCAGTTCGATTCTATCATCAGGGATCTAAAATATACCTTACCAAGCCTGAATGCATTTGACCGCAAAATTGATCATGATGTTTCCTGGAATTCTGGCAATGAACTGGGTGGTGTATCGCTTAACCTTGATACTAAATTAGGTGCAGGTACATTTACTTCTACTACGGCCTGGCGTTACTGGAACTGGGATCCATCCAACGACAGAGATTTTACCGGATTGCAGGCATTGGCAAAATCCCAAAACCCTGCAGAACACAGGAACTGGTCGCAGGAGTTTCGTTATGCCGGCGAGTTTGCATCTAACCTAAGCGGTGTAATTGGTTTCTTTTACATTGACCAGGAAGTTAAGATCAATGGTACAGAAGAATCCGGTGCCGCACAGTGGCGCTTCTCCCAAAGTACTACCAGTGCAAACTGGAAAACACCGGGGCTATTTGAAGGATTTGGTATCAGCACAAAAGCTTCTATAAAATCAAAGAGCGCTGCAGCTTTTGCAAACGTAGATTGGGAAATTGCAAAGGGCTTTCATGTACAACCCGGCATACGTTTTAATTACGATAAAAAAGATGTGCTGTACGACAGGATAGCTTATGGCGGATTACAAACTTCTGACCCGGAATTAATTGCTTTGAAGAATGGCGTGTATAGCAGCCAGTTTTATGTAGCAGATGCTGATGAAAATAACCTTACTTATCAATTGGCGGTTTCTTACCGGGCCAATAAACGCATCAATGCTTTTGCCAGTTATTCTACCAGCTTTAAGCCTGTGGGCGTAAACGTTGCAGGCCTCCCGAGCATTGCCGGAAAGCCTGCTACAGAACTGGCTGTAATAAAACCAGAGGACTTAAAGAATTTCCAGTTTGGGCTGAAAACTACACCGATAGACAATTTTATTGTAAACCTCACTTTTCATAATTCTGATATTGAAAACTACCAGACCAATGTTCAATCACCAGAGCTGGGCGTGAACCGTGGTTATATTGCCAATGCCGAAAAGGTAAATGTGAAAGGTTTTGAATTGGATGCAAACATAAAACTAAACCAGCAGTTTAGTTTTTATGGAGCAACTGCATATACAGATGCTAAATATGTAAAATTCACGAATGCTCCGTTGCCGCTGGAAGAAACAGGTGTTACAGAAAATGCTGTGATGGTAGCTTTCAAAGATATTTCTGGTGGCGAGCTTCCTGGCATTTCTAAATGGGCTTCTTCATTGGGAGGCGAATTTACTACACCTGCAGCCTTTCTGGGTAAGGCCGGAAAATTCTTTGTTGCATTGGAAGGCTTTTATCGTTCATCCTTTTCTTCCAGTCCATCACCATCGGCTTATTTAAATATTGATGGATATACTTTGGTGAATGGCCGGTTTGGATTCCGTGCTACCAATGGCCTCTCCGCATTTGTATGGGGACGCAATTTGTTTAACAAAGATTATTATGAGCAACTGCTGCCGGCGGGAGGTAATGCAGGGCATTATGCTGCTGTATTGGGAGATCAGAAAACTTATGGTGTAACCTTACGGTATTCCTTTTAATCGTGTGTGTAAATTTTAAATAGCAGGCCATCGAAAATTGTAAACGGTACTATTCTTTAGACTGTTTTTTTATTGTGGTACAGCAAAGAAATTGAACGAAAAATTTTTTAAAAATTACCTACATCCATTCTTTAAGTGCACCCGAAATCTTTTCTACTTCCACTAAAAACCCATCATGGCCATACACTGAATCTATTTCTATCAATGTAGCATTCGGCATTTGCTCAGCCATGTGTTGTTGCTCTACGATTGGGCAAAGAATATCACTGCTGATGCCGATAATTAAAGTGCGCTGTTGTATATTCCTTAAAACTGTATCCGTATCGCCGCCACGGCCCCTTGCAATATGATGCGTATCTAGTGCTTTGGTGAGCAACCAATAACTATAAGCATTAAAACGATCTGACAGTTTATTGCCCTGGTATTGTATATAGGAAGATGCTTTATAGTTATCTAATTTTTCGGCATCCGTTTCAGATTGTGTTTGCACCATGATACCATAATTTCGGTAGGTAAGCATACCAATTGCTCTGGCAGCTTTTAACCCATTTTTGCCTGCATCTTGCTGAGCTAGTTTCCAACTGGCATCCGCTTCTATGGCTAAGCGCTGTGCAGTGTGCACGGCAATACCCCATGCACTTTCTGTGGGCGAAGTAGCCAGTAAAAATAATTGTTCAATACGATCGCTTTCCATCACAGCCCATTCCAGCGCCTGGTAACCGCCCATGCTTCCGCCAATGAGCAAATGAATTTTATCAATTTGCAAATGTTTTCTTAATAAAATATGAGCCTGCACCATGTCCCTCATGGTGATGGGTGGAAAAGTATGGTAATAAGGCTGATTAGTAATTGGGTTGATGCTTAAAGGACCGCTGCTGCCATAACAGGAACCCAGTATATTGGCGCAAACCACAAAATATTTTTCAGGATCAATCACACAATGTTCGTTCACCATACCTGGCCACCATTCCCTTGCATCTGCATTGGCCGTTAGTGCATGACAAATCCATACTACATTATTTGCTTCGGCATTTAAAGTGCCATAAGTGTAATAATTGATTTCAATACCCGGCAGTTCAGCCCCGGTTTCTAATAAAAAAGGTTTATCGTATACAAAACTTTTCATGCGTACTGCGTTTCATTTATCTATTTGCAAAGTAAAGGCAACCTTGGATTATATTTGTACTTAATTCTTAATGGTCAATAGTCAATAGTCAATGGTCAATAGTCAATAGTCAATAGTCAAGGTCAATAGTCAATGGTGAATAGTCAATGGTCATCATATTGACATTTGACCAATGACTTTTTTAGGGAAGAACAATTTGAATGAACCTTACATAATGACAAATGACTTACTGACATTTGACCTTTTATAATCAATCTAATTTAAAAAATGTCTCAAAATAAAATAACAAAAGCAATACGGATTCAAACAGAACGTACCAATGAAATGGAACATTCTACACCATTGTTTTTAACCAGCAGTTTTTGTTTTAACAATGCAGAGGAAATGCGGGCTGCATTTGCAGATGAAACGGATGATAATATTTATAGCCGCTTCAGCAATCCGAACGTAAATGAGTTTACACAAAAGATGGTAGCGCTGGAAGGTGCCGAAGCTGGCCATGCCACTGCCTCGGGTATGAGTGCAGTATTTGGCTCTTTTATGGCCTTGCTCAAAAAAGGAGATCACCTGCTTAGTTGCAGCGCTATTTTTGGCAGCACGCACACGGTTATAAAAAAATACCTTCCCAATTTTGGCATTGAATATACTTATGTGGCGGCAGACAGGCCACAGGACTGGGAGGCAGCCATCAGGCCCAATACAAAAATGATTTATGTAGAAACACCTACCAACCCGGGGCTGGATATTATAGACCTTGAAATGCTGGGAGCATTGGCAAAAAAGTATAATCTTATTTTAAATGTAGATAATTGTTTTGCCACACCTATGTGCCAGCGGCCGATTGAATTTGGGGCACATCTCGTAGTGCATTCTGCCACCAAATGGCTGGATGGTCAGGGCAGGGTATTGGGTGGTGTAGTAGTTGGTAAAAAAGAACTCATCAACGAAATATATTTGTTTTGCCGAAGTACCGGTCCTGCGTTGTCTCCCTTTAATGCATGGGTATTGAGTAAGAGTTTAGAAACGCTGGATGTGCGAATGGAGCGTCATGCAAAAAATGCTTTATACATTGCTGATGCATTACAAACGCATCCGGCTATTGCTTCTTTGCGTTACCCGTTTTTGCCCAGCCATCCTCATCATGCAATTGCTGTTAAACAAATGGAAAATGGCGGGGGTATTGTTTGTTTTGAATTGAAAGGTGGATTGGAAGCTGGCCGCACATTTCTCAATCATTTAAAAATGTTGTCGCTTACCGCTAACCTTGGAGATACCCGAAGCATCGCCTCTCATCCTGCCAGCACAACCCATGCTAAATTAACGGAAGAAGAACGACAGGCGGTTAACATAACGCCGGGGCTTATACGCATTTCGGCAGGTCTGGAACACTGCGACGATATCTTAAATGATATACGGCAGGCACTTGATAAAATTTGAGTGACCTGTTAAGTTTATTTATTTTACTCCGGTAAAAATTCTGACGGGGGATTATAAGGAGCAACCTTTTTTAGCTGCACCATTAATGCCCTGAATTCTTTCGGCACTTCTGCTGTCAGTTCCATTTTTGTTCCATCTGCTGCATCAAAAATAAGTTTGTAGGAATGCAATGCCAGCCTGTTGATCATTGGCCGCTCCTCATAATCATGTTTGCTTAGTTTAAATTTCTTTTTTACAGAAGATAACAATACCGGTTTGCCATCGCCATACATTTCATCGCAGGCTAATGGATGTCCTATTTCTTTTGAATGTACCCTTATCTGGTGCGTTCTTCCTGTATGTAGCTGAAAGGAAAGCATTGAAAAATGTTTGTTGGCTTCCATCACTTCGTAAGTAGTGTGAGATGGTTTTCCGTTTCGGTGCACGTTCATCTTACCCTTATGCAAAGGGTGTTCACCAATGGGTGCTTCTATACTGCCTGTTTTATTGGCCGGGCTTCCCAGCACAATGCCCACATAATATTTCTCCACTTTTCTTTCCTCAAAAAGCATGGAAAGATATTTATGCGTGGTTTCATTTTTTGCAAAAATCACCAGGCCGCTGGTATCTTTATCCAGGCGGTGAACGGTAAAGATCTTACCATATTTTTCTTTCAAAAATTCTTTCAGCGATTTTTCAGTTTGCATCCTGTCTGGTATGGTGAGCAAGCCTGAAGGTTTATTGATGGCCACAAAATCATCATTCTCAAAAACAACAAGTACCCCCAACCCCCTGAAGGGGGCTACAGTTCCATTATTAACCCCCAACCCCCTGAAGGGGGCATTAGATCCATTAAAATCACTACTTTCCTCTTTCTTCACCGCTTATTTTTTTGGCTGATTTTTTAAAAATTCTTTTTTTTCACTGTGCGTTTTAAACTTCCTTGGCTGCTTTACTTTTTCTTCTTTGGCAAAAGCGGGTTTCTTTTTGTCAGCCACTTTTACTGCTGCCGGAGCCAAAGCTTTTGCATCCGTTACTATTTCATTTTCAGGAGTCAGTTCTGCCATACTTTGATGCGGACCCCTCACTATTTTTTTTGTTTTAGATTCATTCATGTATTTCAGCACCCTTATTTCTTTATCACTCAGGTAACGCCACTTGCTGCGTTCTACATTTTTTTTGGTAAGGCCGGCATACATTACCCTGTCCAAACCTTTTACATCATAACCAAGGTATTCAAATATGCGGCGAACTATACGGTTGCGTCCACTGTGAATTTCTATACCAATTACCGATTTGTCTTTACTGTCTGCATAAGCAAGGCTGTCTACAAACACAGGCCCATCTTCAAGGGTGAGGCCCGTCAATATTTTATCAAAATCTGTTTTGGTAAGATTCTTATCCAATTTTACTTCGTAGATCTTTTTTATTTCGTAGCTGGGGTGCGATAATTTTTGGGTAAGGTCACCATCGTTGGTGAGCAACAGCACACCAGAAGTATTTCTATCCAACCGGCCTATAGGGTACACTCTTTCATCGGTTGCTTTTTGTATCAATTGCAAAACCGTTTTTCTGCCCTGCGGGTCATCGGTAGTGGTAATATAATCTTTGGGTTTATTTAATAAAATGTACACCAGGTTTTTGGTTACAAATAATTTTTTTGTGTTGTAGATTACTTCATCCGTAGGCTGCACTTTATAACCGGGTTCAGTTGCAATCACGCCGTTTACTTTTACAAGTCCCTTGGTTATCAGTTCTACTGCTTCACGGCGGGAAGTAATGCCACAATGTGCCAAAAATTTATTGAGTGGCATAACGGTATCGGTGGTTACCTGTGGTTGGCTTGGGGCTGGCCTGCCAGTTGCTCCTGCTTTTAGTGGTGCGGGGGCATCGGGGGCAGTTACTGCTTTGGCTGCACCACCTGCTTTCAAAGCTCTTTTGGCCAGCATGGCCTGGTATTTTTCTTCTTTAAGGTTGTCGAAATAGGCATTTTTTTCTGCCCTTACTTTTTTCTTTTCCTGGCGGTATTCTTCTTTAACAACGCTGTTCTTTTTTTTTGCAGTAAATTTTTGAAACGGAGCCTGGCTCATATTGATGAAGTTTTTGCTGTTTTCCAACAGTAGGTGAGCGGCGAAGATAGCTTTTTTTCCTAAGAGGAAGTGTCACATCAAAGGCAGCCCACCCAACGTAATCCCGAAAGAGTACACAACTTGCGGCAAATGCTGGTATATTTTATTTTGCCGGTAAGACGGTAAGACGTTCTATTAAGCAGCCATTTTTCCTCGGGTAGTTCACATAGCCTTTCCTGCCGGCAGAAAAGTTAGAGGCAAAAAAAACGCTACCAAATGGCAGCGTTCGTAGGGATCAGGGTTTTAATATGGTATTATTTTTCAGATTATTTTACTTCTTTTCTTCCTTTTTGTCCGCCTTTGCGGCTTCCTTCTTTTTTCATTTCATCCATTTTTTTAATCTGCTCTGCAGTAAGAATACTGTTGCGTTGCGCTTTGGAAGATTCTTTAACCGCTTTCATTTGTTCTTTCTTTTGCTCCATGCTCAGGCTTTGATTATCCCGGATAGCTTTTATTTTGCTATGGGTTGCTTCGTTGTGGGTTTTTAATTTTGCAGCCTGGTCATTGCTAAGGCCAAGTTTTTCTTTCATGGCTTCTCCACGTTTGCCATCCATATCTTTTCTTTTAGTTTCCATATTGGCTTTGTCTGCAGCTATTGTAGCTTTTTGATCAGGGGTAAGCAATGCATCCATTTTTGCTTTTTGTTCCTGCTGCAATGCTGCTTTGCGTTCCCTCATTTCTTTTACAGTAATGTTGTCCTGCTTGTTCAGTGCTTCCATTTTAGCTTTATTGGCTTCCTTGTCTGCTTTTAACTGGGTTTTTTGTGCATCAGTAAGGTTCAGGTCTTTCACCATATTCTTCTTTTGGCCATGATGCATTTGATTTCCTTTATTATGATGTTTCATTTCTCTTGTTTGCTGTGCAGATAAACTAAAACCTGCTATGGCAAAAGCTACTGTTAATGCGATGATTCTTTTCATAATTATTTTTATTAATTGTTTTTAAAGATGTTGTGCATTAATAGACGTGTAATGATGCCGAAGGTTTAATGTAGGAATTGTTAAAGGCAGATTGGCCTGATTCAACCGATGTACTGGGGAACTTGTAAGTATTTGCTTGATGAGCTTAATGGTATGAAATTAAAAAAGGGCCTGGTAAACCATCCGCTTTGTATCTATGCTCTTTGTTATCAACTGCTATCCCTTATTAGCCAACTGCCCGCAAGCTGCATCAAAATCTTTTCCCCGGCTGGCCTCAGGTATTGTAAAATTTAAATGGCAGAAACAGCATAACAGGTTGTTTAAAAAGGTTACTCATTTTCCGGGGGGGGAGTAACCATTTAATTTTTCAAAATCTTCATTGCTGCATCCAAATGCCTTGATGGCTTTGTGAATTTTGTGCGGCTTAACATCAGCGCTTTTTTCCATTTTTGAATAAGCCTGTTGGCCGATGCCTAATTTTTCTCCTGCATCGTGTTGCTTAAAACCTTTGTAGTAGCGCATTTTGCGGATAGCTTAGCCGGGTATTTTTTTTGGGGGCATTGTTTTGGATTTTAGATTATTGCCTGAAAGATATTGGATTTACAGATAAGGCCAAAATAACATTTAAATAATTTGGTTGTAAAAAGTTAAAGTCTTAAAAAGTGGTATTTTACAACCAAGGCAAATAGAATATTTATAAAAATAAAACTCACTTTAGTAATCTGTTAATTATTATAAAGCAAATACACTTAAATAATTTTATTGAAAACAAACACATCCTATCCCGGAGAAATTTGGCAAACCACCCATAAATGGTTGTTGCTATCCGGCAATAAAATAAATAAAAAATATTGCAGCGAAGAAATAAGCACGCACCCTGATTATCCTGCGATGACAGCCGTTACAGATTTTTTGGATACGGGAAATATGACTTACAACGCAGTACAGGCAGACGCATCATATATACATGAATTTAATTATCCTGTGCTTGCACATATTCGCCAACCGGGGCAGGAGTATATGCACATTATAACACATGCAACAGAATGGGACAGGCAAAAAGATATTACACAATACTGGACAGGTATTACGCTGTTTCCCGAAAAAGATGCAAAATGGGGTAATGAAGAAAATAATATTTATCAAAAAAATGCTTTTAAGAACCGCCTTTTTATAACAGCATTAATTTTAACCGGAATTGGCGTCTTTATATTTTCTGCATTTAAAGCATCCAATGCAGGCCATTTGTTTTTTGGATTATTTTCTTTGGCCGGTTTAATAACAAGCATAGTGTTACTGGGCACAGAGTTAGGCTACCAAAGTCAGATTGTAAAGCAGGTATGTGGTGCAGTAAGCAACGGGGGCTGTGAGAAGGTGTTAAAAAGCAAATATGCAAAAGGTTGGTGGGGTATTACTCCCGCAGATGCTTCCGTACTTTATTTTGGATCTCAGTTTATATTTTATTTAATCAGCAGCTTTTACACTAATTTATTTTCCATCTTATTGCTAATGGCCTGTGTGGGCTCAATAGTAGCAGCATGGAGTATTTATACGCAAGCTTTCAAAATAAAACAATGGTGTGCTATATGTCTTGGAATTGTAGGCGTATTAATTTTGCAGGCAGTTCTTGCCCTTCTTATTCTAAATTACAAATCCCTGGTTTTATATTCCCTGATTCCCTTCCTTTTATTCATATCTACCATCTTTATACTCGCCCTTGCCTTGCTGCCTGTAAAGTCATTAATAAATATTAACCAGGGGAATCGCCAAAAATTGGCAGAATTAAAAAAGTGGAAAACAGATGTAAATTTATTTACAACACAGTGGCAACAGGAACAACATGTAGATAATACCATCTGGCAAAATGATTTAGTATTAGGCAATCCCGATGCACTTATATTAATTACAGTAGCCTGCAACCCTTACTGTGGCCCGTGTGCTAAAGCACATAAGGAATTGGATAAAATGCTGAAAAAATTTGATGGTAAAATGGCTGTGCAGGTAAGGCTTCTATGCAATCCTGAAAATGAAAATGATAAACGAACAATTGCAGTGAATGCCATTATACAACAAGTTGCTATTATAAAAAATAATAAAGAATTACAACAAATGCTAACTGATTGGTTTGAGTGGATGGATTTTGAAAAATGGATTGAGAAGTGGCAAGTGAAAAACGACATAGATATTAAGAAATCTGTTTTGCAGCATAGCGATTGGGTAAATGAAAGCAGTATTGCATTTACACCAACCTTTTTTATAAATGGAAAAAAATTACCAGGAAGGTATGAATTAAACGATTTAGAAATTCTGCTGCCGCAATTGGTAGAAATATTAAAAGAAAACACTGTAAAATAATTCAGAGATTTGTGCTGTGCACGGCGCAGATAGTTGCCTCTGAATAAACCATTTTAACGATGCAGTTTGCAACTGCTGTGTCCTAAATTTTTAATTTTATTTATTATGAAACAATTAAGTAGAGAGGAAATGAAGAAAGTAATGGGTGGTTATAATGCACCAGTAGACCCAGGTTGTACAGAACATGCAGATTGCCCTGATGCAGAAGTAATTTGTAACGGGGAACCACAAACTGTTGGAGGAAGATGTGTAGGGGGTGTGGGGGGCAGCTTGTTAAATTGTTAGAGGATTTTAAGTGGCTATAGTAAATATTTTTTACTATAGTCACTTGTTTTACATATTTATATACTTCATTTTATTTATCTATTATGGTCTTTGTTAAGCTGTTTTTGTTATTATTCATTTTTACTTCCTGCCATTCTTCAAGAATTGTTGAGCAAAAATCATTATTTACAACATTTGAAGCAGATAGTTTATTTTTTTTGGGAGTTAAAAATCCAAAATTATATTATAAAGATTTATTGGGAGTTACTACTTTATCTATTAATTTAAGTCCGAATAAAAAGGTGTCCGTTTTAATTAGCAAACCTACCATGTTTCAATGCTTTCCAATTAATTGCATTGTTTACCCCGGTGAAAATGTGAGTATTAGTATTGATAAGAATGAAGAAATCACTTTTGAGGTAAAAAGTAATGAACAAAGAACCCGAGAGTTGAAATTTCAAAATGTATTTCAAATGATGGATCAAAAAATAAGGCCTCAGTTTCCTAACAGAACCAGAGATTATCCAATTGATACAGTTTTATTGTTCGAACAAAAAATAAAATCAGAAATACCTGGGTATATTAAAACTTCCACAGACATGCTAGACTCTTTGGCCCTTGCTTATAAAATAAGCAATACATTTAAAATGTTTTCAAGGGCAATTTTAAAATCTAATCAATTTTCAAGTTTACATTATGTGTATTATGTGTATCCAAAAGTATTAAAGGAAAACAATTTATACTTGCAAAAACAAAGAGAACTTCTGCCAGTATTTAACAACATAACAAATAAGTATGAAATGTATTTTGGCGGATCATATTATGTTGAGTCTATTGCTAATGAAATTATGGAAAGCAATATAAGGTTAATTAAAAGCGAAGATGGATTGAAGGAAGCTATAGATTCAATAAATAATAATTTTAAAAGTCTCTCAAAAGATTTCCTTCTTTCAAAGCTTTTATACAATGCTATCTACAAAAGAGTTTCGTTGAGTAAAAAAATATTGCAGTATTATTATAGGTCTTGTGAAGATGCAGAGTATAAGTCAATAGTAAAGAAAATTTATTCTGAAAGAATAAATTATGCCACAAAATCAAAACGGAAAAAAGATAATAGACTAATAGCATTGTCAAATTCTAAGATTTATACACTTGAAGAAATTATTCAGCGGCAGAAAGGTAAATTAGTGCTTTTAGATTTATGGGCAAGTTGGTGTGCTCCTTGCCTAGAGCAAATGCCAATTATGAAGAAACTTCATCAGCAGTTTGCAAACGACAAAATCAGTTTTATATATTTATCAATGGATAGAGAAATATTGCAATGGAAACACAAGAGTGGGGACATCTGTATTGATCCTTCGTATTCCTTTCTATTTGAAAATTTTGAAAAACAGTCTTTTCTCAAGATTCATAATATTGAAGAAATTCCTCGCTATATTTTACTATATCAAAACGGGAAGATAATTAATGCGGACACCCCGGGTCCTGATGACCCTGCACTTAAAAATTTAATAGAGCAGCATTTACAAAATCCATGACTTGATATTGTCCTATTTTTTGCGCAAAAGAATTTCACTTGAAATATAAACCCTTTCCACTCTTTCTCCAGCGCAACCAAATGGATTGCGGCCCCACCTGCCTTTATATAATTTGCAAATATTATAAAGTAAATATTTCTATTGAAAAATTACGGGAGCTTTCAGAGATAGGCAAAGAAGGTGTGAACATGCTGGGCATAAGTGATGCGGCAGAAAGAATTGGTTTTAAAACATTACCAGCGCAGTGCAATATTAAAGAGCTTAGTAATGATATAAAGATACCCGCTATTTTGCATTGGGGGCAAGAGCATTTTGTTGTACTCTATAAGATTAAAAAAGATCATTACTATATTTCCGATCCTTCAAAGGGTTTAATAAAATATAGCCAACAGGAATTTGAACAATACTGGCTGAGCAGTAAAGATGAGCATGGCCGCACTGGGGTAGCATTAACCATAGAACCGACTGCCGATTTTTACAACAATAAATACCATGATGACCTGAGCGGGGAAGGCAAAAAGGGATTTAGTAACATACTGCCTTATCTATACCCCTACAAAAAACTAATCGTACAATTATGCCTCGGCATGTTGCTGGGCAGTTTGCTGCAACTGGTATTGCCATTTCTATCACAGTCTATTGTAGATACAGGTATCAATACTGCCAATATACATTTTGTGTATATCATTTTAATTGCACAACTTAGTTTGTTTGCCGGCCGTCTTGCCGTAGATTTTATAAAAGCCTGGATATTGTACCATATCAGCAGCCGCATCAATATTTCTATTCTTACCGATTTTTTAATAAAACTCATGAAGCTGCCGGTAAGTTATTTTGACAGTAAGAAAACAGGTGATGTATTGCAGCGCATGAACGATCATCAGCGCATTCAGAATTTTTTAACGGGTACATCACTCATCACGCTGTTTTCACTATTTAACCTTGTTATTTTTTCTGTTGTATTGGCCATTTACAGCAGTGCCATTTTTTTTGTGTTTATGTTGGCGGCAGTATTATATATTTTATGGGTAATTGTTTTTCTTAAAAAGCGCAAACAATTAGACTATAAACAATTTGATGTAGCTGCTGCAGAGCAAAGCAAAACAATGGAATTGATACAGGGTATGCAGGAAATAAAATTGCATGGCTGCGAGAAACAAAAGCGATGGGGCTGGGAGCATTTAAAGGCAAGGAGTTTTAAACTGGGCATAAAAAATCTGGCATTAAACCAATGGCAGCAAACGGGTGCTTTTTTTATAAACGAAGGCAAAAACATTGTGATCACATTCCTTGCTGCAAAAGCAGTGATAGATGGTAATATGACGCTCGGTGGCATGGTGGCTATTCAATATATCATAGGTCAGTTGAATGGCCCTATTGAACAGATGATAGGTTTTGTACAAAGCTGGCAACTGGCAAAAATAAGTTTGGATAGGTTGAATGAGATACATCATCTAAAAGATGAAGAAGCCCCCCTAACCCCCCAAGGGGGGAGTGCAACCGAAAGAAGGGAGGAAATAACTTCTACAATACCTAAGAATAAAACAATTGCATTAACCAACCTCTCTTTTAAATATCCTGGAGCGGGCAATGAGCCGGTATTGAAACATTTGGATCTGTTAATCCCGCATGGAAAAATTACGGCCATAGTAGGATCAAGCGGTAGTGGCAAAACAACCTTGCTGAAGTTGCTCTTAAAATTTTATGAAAATTATACCGGCAATGTACAAATCGGTTCTTCCCATTCGCTACAGTCCTCGGGTTCTTCTTCGCATTTTCCTCCCCCTTCGGGGGATATAGAGGGGGCCGGGGCTGGCGTAGGTCTTCAGCACCTCAGCCACCGTGCATGGCGCAAACAAATAGGTGTAGTAATGCAGGACAGTTTTATTTTTAGCGATACCATCGCTGCCAATATTGCAGTAAGAGATGAGCAACCTTCTTTACAAAAATTAAAAGAGGCTGCACATGTTGCCAACATCCTCGATTTTATTGAAAGCCTTCCGCTTGGGTTTTATACAAAGATTGGCGCCGAAGGAAATGGAATAAGTGCAGGACAAAAACAGCGGATGCTCATTGCAAGAGCTGTATATAAAAATCCTGATTATATTTTTTTGGATGAAGCCACCAATAGCCTCGATGCCAATAACGAAAAAGTAATCATCCAAAACCTGGAGCAGTTTTTTAAACACAAAACAGTAATAGTA
>JBBRFX010000065.1:0-19205 GCA_038241275.1 Chitinophagales bacterium | reverse complement strand
CATCAAAATCTTTTTTCACAAAACCATCGTTCTCCAGCATACGTCCTATGGCCGTTGTTTCGGAGAAATTCAGTTTGCATCCCAGTGTGTGTAAGGCTACCGTGCGGTTCATGGGCGCAAAGGTAAGTCAAAAGTCAAAAGTCAAAAGTCAAAAGTCAAAAGTCAAAAGTCAAAAGTCAAAAGTCAAAAGTCAAAAGGTGAAAGGTGAAATCTTCGAAGTGATTACTAAAGGCATTGAACTCTCAAACGAACAACAGGAACGAATTATGAATTATGAGTTATGAATTTTTGATTTATGATGTTTGATTTATGAGCTTATACAAACTTCCTTTCTCAGCACAAATCCTCAAACCGAACAAACGTTAAACGTTAAACCCTTAAACGTTGAACCTCTGGAACGTTGAACCTCTTCTTCCCTATCTTTGCCCGGTGAATAAAAAATACACATCCATACTTTTTTTAATAGCTGCTATACTTCTTTTATTCTGGGTAAAAAACAACCAGCAGGGTGATAGCGGCCAAAAGAAATTCCCTACAGAAAAAAAGGTGGAAAACCGCCCATACCTTGACCGTTCCCTAACAGAGATTGTTTACAGCAAACATGCCCGCTGCCGGATGGAATGCAGGCAAATAGATGAGAGCGAAGTAAAAGAGATTTGGAAAAAGGGAATATTGAACGAAGATAAAATAGAAAAAAGCAGCAAGGGCAGTTCCTATCCGCTGGAAGGCCGCACCCATGACGGGCAAAGGGTACGTATTGTTTTTGCACCGCAGGGGGAAAAGCTGGTGGTGGTAACGGTGATAGATTTGGAGAAGGAATGGGCGTGTGAGTGTGAATGAGGAGGATGGTGAATGGTGAATGATCAAAGGTAAAAAAGTGAAAGGTGAAAAGTGAAACCTTCAAAACCTATACGAAATAACAAGTTTAAAATACTTTAAACGTTAAACGTTGAACCTTTGGAACCTTTGAAACCTTTGAAACCCCTCAAACCTTCAAAACTTATATGAACTAACAATTTGAAAAAACGTTAAACGTTAAACCCTTAAACGTTTAACGTTGAACGTTGAACATTGAACCCCTTGAACCTTTTGAAAAACCTTTCCTCCCTAACAATGCATTTGTAAGTTTTTCTTAATTAAATTTGAAGATTAAATCTGTTGTTGGTATCAGCAGTAAACCGGGAACAAACAAAATGGCGATTAAAATAAAATCATTCTTGGCAAAGCCTTTTGCCAACTATATATACAAACAAACTAAAAAAGGGATGGCCACGGCGCTGGCAGATCAGCAACAGCTTTTTTTGCAGCTACTTAAAACCGGTGTTAAAACTGAGTTTGGAAAGGACCACGATTTTGCAAAAATAAAAACACATGAAGATTATGTGAAGCAGGTGCCCATCAGGGACTACGAAGCTTTTAAACCATATATAGAAAAGATAAAGGCCGGCAAACATAATATCCTGTGGAAGGGAATGCCCATCTATTTTGCCAAAACAAGTGGTACTACCAGCGGCGTAAAATATATTCCCATCACCAAAGATTCTATTCCCAATCATATCAACACTGCCCGCAATGCGCTGCTTTGTTATATGGCAGAAACGGGTAACCATGTTTTTGCGGATGGAAAACTTATTTTTTTGAGCGGTTCGCCGGTGTTGGAAAGGGTAGGTGATATTCCTACGGGCCGGCTGAGCGGTATTGTAAATCACCATATACCTAAATATTTAAGGTCAAATCAACTGCCATCTTTTGAAACCAACTGCATAGAAGACTGGGAACAAAAGCTGGATAAAATAGTAGATGAAACCATTAAGGAAAATATGACGCTCATCAGCGGCATACCACCGTGGATGCAGATGTATTTTGACCGCCTGGAGGAAAGGTCGGGCAAAAAAATAGGGGAACTGTTTCCCAATTTCAGTTTGATGGTGCAGGGCGGCGTAAATTATGAACCTTACAAAAGCAAACTAACGGAGAGCATTGGACGCAATATAGATACCATCGAATTGTTTCCGGCGAGTGAAGGTTTTTTTGCCTTCCAGGATTCGCAAAAAGAACCGGGTATGCTTTTAAATACCAACAGCGGTATCTTTTTTGAATTTATACCTGTGGCAGCAATCAACGATGAAAATCCACCAAGGCTTACACTTAAAGATGTAAAAACAGGGGAGAACTATGCGCTGATCATCAGCAGTAATGCAGGTTTATGGGCTTATAATATTGGTGATACCATCAAATTTGTATCTACCGATCCTTACCGCATCATCGTTACCGGCCGCATCAAACATTATATTTCTGCATTTGGAGAACATGTGATTGGCGAAGAAGTGGAAGCTGCTTTACTGGCCACCACTGCTTCGGACCATATTCATATCAAAGAATTTACGGTAGCGCCCTTTATTTCTCAAACGGAAGAAAAGAGTTACCATGAGTGGTTTATAGAGTTTGAAGAAGTTCCTGCCGATCTTGCTGCTTTTGCAAAAATACTGGACGACAACCTGCGCAAAAAAAATGTGTACTACGATGACCTGATTGGAGGCAATATTCTTACCCCGCTAAAAATTACTCCTGTTCAAAAAAATGGTTTTGTAAACTATATGAA
The DNA here is from genome assembly GCA_038241275.1 of Chitinophagales bacterium. Taxonomy (GTDB): domain Bacteria; phylum Bacteroidota; class Bacteroidia; order Chitinophagales; family Chitinophagaceae; genus Ferruginibacter. Next base: position 16,603 of record JBBRFX010000065.1, on the reverse strand, counting down.
AAGCGTGGGTAAGCTGGGCGGGCAAAATAAAGTAGCCCGGTTAAGCAACGACCGGGGGATAGCAGAGGGGCTTCATGCATTTGTTGTTTATTCTGAACCCAAGCACTAACAAAGCCTATTATTTCGTCATGCTGAGGCACGAAGCATCTGCTCTTGCCTTAAAATGGATTTTTGTCTAAGAAGGAAACTGTCTTTTTTTTCTGCAACTGCTTTTAACCAGTAGGATTAGATCCTTCGTTCCTCAGGATGACAGAGCGATACGCTTTACGCCTAGTTGCAACTGCTTTCAACCAATAGCATTAGATCCTTCGTTCCTCAGGATGACAGAGACGGAGTCCCTGAGGATGGCTGAGAGGCCATATCTCGGGTGTAATGTCATGCTGAGGCACGAAGCATCTGCTCTTGCCTTAAAATGAATTTTTGTATAAGAAGGAAACTGTCTTTTTTTTCTGCAACTACTTTCAACCAGTAGGATTAGATCCTTCGTTCCTCAGGATGACAGAGCGATACTCTCTGCGCCTAGCTGCAATTGCTTTCAAACAGTTGGATTAGATCCTTCGTTCCTCAGGATGACAGAGCGAAGGTTCATTAGGATGGCAAAGCAATATAACCTGCAATACTCAGCCTACTTATTGTCATGATAAGGAACGAAGCATTTATTTTTACAGAAGAAGAGTAAACTGCTGTAGATTATGAATCTTTTCGATCATACAAATTACTTGGTGGCCATTGACCCAATATTGTTTCATTTAGAAAGTCCCAACCGGGGTTTATCCCGCTGATCAATTTAATTTTCTTGCTTCGTAACCATCCTTTGATTTCCTTTTCCCGTTCTATTGCATCATTTACATAGTCAAAATCTTCATAGAATACCAGATAATAGCAATTGTATTTCCCCGTGAAGTGCTTTTTATTAATTCTGTCAAGGTAATGTTCAACCAACCTTTCTTCCAGGCTATTGGTCATGCCAGTATATAGAATTTTCCTATGAATATTGGTTAAGATATACACCGAATAACAGCGTTTATTAATTCTTGGCATCGTATGATTTTGTCTAAATAATCGTGATGATTCCTGAAAATTATAATTCATTTTCGAATAATAAAAGACTTTCTACATATATTTTTGTCTATTGTTAAAAGCACGTTTTAATCAAGTGACATTAGATACTAAGCAAGTCTGCATAACAGAGTTTGTACTTTCATGCTGAGAAACGAAGCATCTTCTCTTGCCTTAAAATGAATTTTTGTATAAGAAGGAAACTGTCTTTTTTTCTGCAACTGCTTTTACCAGTAGGATTAGATCCTTCGTTCCTCAGGATGACAGAGCGATATCCTCTGCGCCTAGTTGTAACAGCTTTCAACCAGTAGGATTAGATCCTTCGTTCCTCAGGATGAGAGACGGAGTCCCTGAGGATGGCTGAGAGGCAATATCTCGGGTGTACTGTCATGCTGAGGCACGAAGCATCTTCTCTTGCCCTAAAATGGATTTTTGTCTAAGAAGGAAACTGTCTTTTTTTTCTGCAACTGCTTTTAACCAGTAGGATTAGATCCTTCGTTCCTCAGGATGACAGAGCGATATTCTTTGCGCCCATCTGCAACTGCTTTCAACCAATAGCATTAGATCCTTCGTGCCTCTGGATGACAGAGAGAAGGTTCATTAGGATGACAGAGTGGCCATTGCTTATCTTCTTTCAATCCTTCAACTTCCTAAGGGTTATTTTACTTCCTTATTATTTTCCAAATCCGTAAACTTGTTGCTGATTATTTTGCCAGACTGGAAAAGTTTGTTGAATCTAAACAAATGACTTGCCCGCACGGCATCTTCGAAAAGCAATACCGTTCCGCCGGGGTTACTGTTGCTGAATGTATTATTGCTGATGGTAGAAAGCTGCGTGCCGTACAAATGTATCAGCGGCTGTTCGTTACCGGTATTGGCATTGCTAATTGTATTGCTTCTGAAAGTGAGCGCCGGCCCCATGGTGCTTTCATCGTTGCCGCCACGCAGCATGGCAAGGATTTGCCCCTTATGATTGTTGATGCTGTTATTGCTGATCTTTAAATGCTCCACATTGTAATATCCTTTTTTATCGGTTTCATTTACAAAAGATAATAAGCTGCCTTTATTATTGGTAAAACTATTGAAGTAAACAATGACACTGTCTGTAACACTTGATTTTGCTGCGTTGTAGAAGGTGCCGGTTAAATTGCTGATGCTGCATCCGGATATTTTAAGGTTGCTGTGATTACTGCTGCCCGAAGTATCTGAACTGATGAATGTATTTGAATTGGCTGCTGCCAAATCGAGTTGCATATTCATCAGCTTTAGATTACTGCCGGCTTTTAGCTGTACCAGGAAGGGTAGCGTGCCTGCAGTATTGATGAAGCGGATAGGAGATTTGTGACAGGAGATGAGGAAAGTGCTGGTATTAATATCCAGTGGCCTGCTGAATTTATATTCTTTTGCGGTAAGGCTGATGATGAGATTACTGCCTGCATTTTTAGCGAGCTGTTCCTGTATTTCATCTACGGTTGCACAGTTTACCCTTACCGTTTTTTTATTTGCTGCGATGGTATTGTTGCTAAACCATTTTGCGCCGGATGCTTTGTAGGCATTGGCTTCCAGATGTAAAAATGTTTCCCTGCCGGCAAAGCCGGGTGTGGCAGATAACTTACCGGCAATCCTTGACTTACTCATTGCTGTAAGAGAATCAGGGATGCTGTTATTGGTTGATTTATCTGCAACCGGAATATAAATACCATTTATTTTTTGAAGTGTCAAAGCTGCTTTTTTAAATCCGGGCAGAAGGTTTTGTTGGGTAAGCTTATCTACCCTGTTGCCGGCAAAATAAAAGCCATCCATATTGTCGTAGGTAAGGTAAAATTTGCTGTCTTTATTATTATAAAAAACATTGTTTAAAAAAGCGATATTTTTCGGCGGTTCCAATCTTTCTGTATCACTTCCCTCACAAAAACTTACGGGCGCACAATCATAAAAACTGTTATTGGCTATCACCGCATCAGATGCAGTAACATATCTAAAAGCAGCAGAATTTGGCACCCCATTCATGATGGACAGGGGCGCACGGAAACCGGTGCCACGGCATTGATAAAACAAATTATTGATCACCCATTGTCCTTTGTTGATGATGCGAATACCTCCGGTGCCTTCTTTATTATTACCCAGGAAAATATTATTTTCTACCGTATTAAAATTGCCGTGACGCAGTACTACGGCACCCTGGCATTCTTTAAACATATTGTTTCTTATGATATTGCTGCCCGATTTAAGGGAAACAATTTCTGTTTCGCCATCGGCTTTTTCAAAAAAGTTATCCGTTATCTGCGTGTTGCTGTTAAACTCACAATGCTGCGATACACCTACCCGGATGGTTTCCCCGGTGTTGGATGCCAGTGGTTGTCTTATGCCAAAATAATTATGATCTATGGAATGAAAATTTTCCCTGCTTCTTTCGTCATCCAATATTACGGCCAGCATTACGCCCATGTTTTTTTTATTTAAAAAACTGCAATGGTCTAACCGGTTGTTTTTTCCATAAAAGGATACCCAGTAATTTTCATCCATTCTTTGTGGGTTATTAAAATTGTTGATGACTGTATTGGTCACCCTGCAGTTGTTGGCCAGTTGATTATTGTTTACCCGGTATTTTATTATAGCATCGTTTCCTGCATACCCATTGATAAAATACAAACCATCTACAATAATATACTCCCCGCCCAGCAATAGTTTTGACTGGCCTGTTATTAAAACTTTACCGGCTGTTTGTGCTTTAAAAGTAATGAGATTTTGTTGGTTGCCCTTGCAGTTTAGCAGGATGGTTATATTCTTCCATTCTCCATTTTGAAGGAGGATGATATCGCCGGGTTGGGCCGTGGCATTGGCTTTTACAAGTGCTGCTTCATTTGTTACCAGGATGGTTTTGGCTCCTGCAACGACTGTAAACAACAGGCAACAATTAAATAACAGTAAACGAATCATAATTAAATTATTTAGTAATTTTTTTAAAGACATTTTTAAGTGATGATTCCCTTACAAAGAGTTTTGGTTTCAGCATTTTTTCCACGCCATTCATGTTATCGTAATTGTGCATGGTTTCTATAAACAATTTTGCGGCTGCTTTTCCCAGTTCAAAAGAGGGTTGTTCTACGCTGGAAATACCGGGGCTAACAAGGCTTACAACGGGCTCGTTGTTGAATCCTACAAGGCCAATATCAAAGGGCATCTTTAACCCTCTTTTTTTAATGGCCAGCATGGCACCAATGGCCATCCGGTCGCTGATGGTAAAAATGGCGTCGGGCCTTTTTTTCATAGACAGTAATTCTTCTGTTGCAAAATAGGCGTAGTCCTGGTTAAAGTCGCAATGAACAATAAGGTCGTTGTCTTTTTTAATTTTATATTTTTTCAAAGCATTGAGGTAACCCTCCAGGCGGCTGTTGCTGATACCAAGGGTTTTTGGGCCGGCAAGGATGGCGATGCGTTTATACCCCTGTTCTATTAAATGTTCGGTAGCAATAAAACCTCCTTCTACATTATCGAGGCTTACACCGGGTGCGTTGAGGCCGGGAATTAAGCGGTCAAACACCACCATGGGTATTTCCTTTTCCTGTATCTTTTTAAAGTGGTCAAATATTTTTGTTTCGCTGCTCACAGAAATGATAAAGCCATCTACCAAACTATCCAGTAACCTGCGGGTGTTTACAATCTCTCTTCCAAAAGATTCATTACTTTGACAAACCATTACGGTGTAACCCGCTTCCAGTGCCACTTCATCAATACCTTTTACCATAGTAGCCAATACATAATCGAGGTTGGGTACAATTACGCCAATGGTGTGAGTTTGCTGTTTTCTTAAACTTAATGCCAATTGGTTTGGCTGATAGTGCAGTTCTTCTGCAAGGGTCATTACTGCTTTTTTGGTCTCCATATTTACATCCGAAGCATTGCGCAATGCACGGGATACTGTGGAGATAGATATATTCAGTTGCCTGGCAATATCTTTTATGGTGGGAGGTTTTATCATGTTGGCAAGAATAAGATTGGTAAAGCTACCCATTAATTAAATCCGAGAATACCGGCAACGTTACCGGTACCGTTATCGGAGTTTAAAATTTAATAATTGGTTAAACATATTGGTTTCAAGTAGTTGTTTGATTAGCTTTTTAAGATAATAATTAGAAAATATCAAATGGTATAAAGAATCGAAGACTGCTTTTTTAAGCATACTATTGTTTTAGTGATTGTTGCCAGAGGCATAATTCTTCTTTTAGCATTCTTCATTTTGCTGTCCTCTCAACGATTGCTTTAATCTTCCCCTTTCACTTTAAAAAAAACTAAATAGCATGAGTACAACCCAATCATTGAGCGGAAAAGTAGCCATCGTAACCGGTGGTGCAAGGGATATTGGCCGCCAGGTTTCCTTAAAGCTGGCAGGAGCCGGTGCCAAAGTGTGTATTAATTATATAAGCGATCCTGAGCAGGCAGAAGAAACGCTAAAACTTATAAAAGAAGCGGGTGGTACAGCCATTGCCGTGCAGGGCGATATGACCCTTGCAGCGGATGCAAAAAAACTGGCAGAAGCGTGTAGTAATGAATTTGGAAATGTGGTGCATGTGCTGGTAAATGTTGCGGGTGGTTTAATGGGAAGAAAAGTACTGGCAGACCTGGATGAAGATTTTTGGGATGCAGTGATGAATGTGAATTTAAAATCGGTGTACCTGGTAACAAGGGCAGTGGCCCCATTGATGACGGATGGCGGTGCTGTAGTAAATTTCTCTTCGCAGGCTTCCCGTGATGGTGGGGGTTTTGGTGCACTGGCTTATTCTGCAGCCAAAGGCGGCGTATTAACTTTAACCCGTGGCCTTGCCAAAGAACTGGGGCCAAAAGGCATCCGGGTTAATTGTATTTCTCCGGGTATGATCAATACTACTTTTCATAATGTATTTACAAAAGCAGAAGTGAGAACCAATGTAGCTGCCGCCACTCCTTTAAGAAGAGAAGGCAGGGCTGATGAGGTGGGTGAACTGGCTTTGTTCCTTGCAAGTGATGCATCTTCTTTTATTAACGGAGAGAGTGTTGAGATTAATGGGGGGACGTATTTTGTTTAGGGGGTGAAAAGTGAAAAGTCAAAAGATTTATTCGGTTTAGAAAATTGAACTATAATTTATGTTACGATTGCTCAAATTGATCTGCCTCTTTTTGCTGCCGGCAATGTTAACTGCCCAGCATCCTGTAACTTTTTTTACCAAAGCAGAAGCTGCTGAAGTGAAAAAAAATCTGTACAGGTATCCATTGCTCACCCAATCTTACCTGGAGCTAAAAAAAGAAGTGGATGGTTGGATAGGAAAAAAGATAGATGTTCCTTTTCCCAAAGATGCGGCCGGTGGATACACACACGACAAACACAAGTATAATTATACCCTCATTTTTAACAGCGGCGTTTTATATAATCTTACCGGCGAGGCAAAATATGCAACGCTGGTAAAAGACGTATTACTGCAATATGCTGATTTAAATCCTACTTTAAAAAATCATCCGCAGGCTACCAGCAGTTCGCCGGGCCGTATTTTCTGGCAGGCACTTAATGATGCCAATTGGCTGGTATATGCAGGGATGGCCTACGATCTTGTGCGCAATAATATCAGTGCCGCCGACCGCAAAAAAATTGAAGATGGGGCCTTTAAACCGGAGGTGGAATTTTTTACTAAAGAAATGCCCGACTGGTTTAACCTGATACATAATCATGCGGTGTGGGCCACCGCAGGCGTGGGTATAGTGGGTATTGCCACTGATAATAAAGACTGGACAGACATGGCTTTGTATGGCACCAAAAAAGATGGTAAAAGCGGTTTTATTGCATTGATGGATGGATTGTTTTCGCCGGATGGTTATTATACAGAGGGACCATATTATGTACGTTATGCCGTGCTGCCTTATTATGTGTTTGCTTCTGCTATTAATAACTCAAGGCCGGCATTAAAAATATTTGAACACCGCAACCGTATTTTGCACAAGGCCCTGATGGCCGGTCTTCAGCAAACCAACCTTAACGGTGGTTTCTTTTCGCTGAATGATGCCCTTAAAGAAAAAGATTATACCAGTAATGAACTGGTAACTGCCATTAATACTTCGTGGGATGTATATGGAAAAGATAGTGGCTTACTGGTGCTGGCACAAAAACAAAACAGGGTAGTGCTTAACCGTGGAGGTGTAGCCATTGCCGCAGCCATCAGTAAAGGTAAAGTGCCTGCTTATTATCCTTATAAAACAGTGGAATATGCAGATGGTGTAAAAGGCGAAAATGGCGGTGTGAGTGTTTTAAGAAACGGCAAAGGAAATAATTTAACCACACTCATTTATAAATATACTTCGCATGGACTTTCGCATGGCCACTACGATAAATTAAATTTTAATTTATACGATAAGGGCAATGAAATTTTGAGGGATTATGGTGCCGTTCGTTTTATAGGTGTGGAGCAGAAATATGGCGGCCGTTATTTACCAGAAACCAAGGGCTATGCTTCTCAAACCATTGCTCACAATACAATTGTGGTAGATGAAAGAAGTCATTTTGGTGGAAAAGAATCTGTTTCAGAAAATTTTCATTCCGATAAATTATTCAGCAGTACGGGTAATCCTGCAGTGCAGGTGGCAGCAGCTAAAGAAGACAATGCCTACAAAGGCGTGCATCTTCAAAGAACTGCTTACCTGCTGGATTTACCTGATGGTAAAAAATTACTGGTAGATATTTTTAATGCAGCATCCACTGAGACGCACCAGTACGATCTTCCTTTTCATTACAATGGCAGCCTTATCAGTACTTCGGTAAAATATGATGCTTTTACATCCAGCCAGGAACCATTGGGCAAGCAAAACGGTTACCAGTATTTATGGAAAGAAGCTGTAGCAAAAGTGAACGATACATTAGTGCAATTGAGTTTTTTAAATGACCGCACTTATTACAGCATATCATCCCTTGTGCAGGGCGAGGCGTCTGTTTTCTTTACCCGCTCGGGAGCCAATGATCCCAATTTTAACCTGCGCCATGAGCCTGCCATGATTATTCGCAAAAAAGGTGATAATGTGTCGTATGTAAATGTGATGGAAATACATGGAAAATTTGATCCGGTGTATGAGTTTTCGAGCAATGCCTATACTGCTGTAAAAAATATACAGGTGCTGCAGCAGGATGAACAATACTCGGTGGCAATGATTTTGTTAAATGATAAAAAATTAGTGATTGCACAATGCAATAAAGATTTTACAGCAACGGGCCTTCACAGTACCGGCGGGGTTTCGTGGACGGGTGCCTTTACTGTTATATATGATGGCAAAAAATTAAATTGATTTATCCGAAATTATTATAAAATATTAAAACCAAATAAAATGGAAGCAACTGAAACCAGCAAAGTGTTTATAGAAAATGCAGATATTCAATGGCAGCAAATGGACAAAGGTATCCGCAGGAAAATAATGTCTTATGACGACCGGCTGATGCTGGTGAAAGTAGCTTTTGAAAAAGACGGTGTTGGCACTTTGCACCAGCATCCTCATACACAAATAACGCATGTAGAAAGTGGCGTGTTTGAAGTGGAGATAGCCGGTGAGAAAAAAATACTAAAAGGCGGAGATGCATTTTATATTCCACCAAATGTTATACATGGTGCCGTATGCCTGGAAGCTGGTGTTTTAATAGATGTGTTCAGCCCGATGAGAGAAGATTTTATTGACAATAAATAATTGCCAGCCCGATGATAAAATTGTTTGCCATAATAAGTTTTGTTTTGCTGGCAGCCTGCAGTAAAAATAATGTGCCGGCACATGCAGCATCAGTTACAGCTTTGCCCCTGTTTTCAGAAAGAGAAGTGAATGTATCTACGGCTGCACAGCTAAAAACTGCTTTGCTAAATGCCAAACCGGGGGATGCAATTATAATGGCAGACGGATTGTATAAAGGAAAGTTTGTGATAGGAGCCAATGTGAGTGGCAGCAGTGCAAAGCCTATTATACTCCGTGGCAGCCGCAATGCGATACTGGATGCAGAAAATACAAATACCGGTTATGTTTTACACCTGCAGGCCAGCTACTGGACACTTAAAGGATTTACGCTTACCAATGGTTTAAAAGGATTGATGGCAGATGGAGCTAATTATTCCATCATCGACAGCCTGCTTATTCATACGATTGGAGAAGAAGGGATTCACCTCAGAAAGTTCAGCAGTTTTAATACTATAAAGCAGCTAAACATTCAGCATATCGGATTAAAAACACCCGACTATGGCGAAGGTATTTATATTGGTTCTGCCAAAAGCAATTGGGCAACTTACTCCAATGGATTGCCGGATAAATGCGATTCCAATTTAATTTTTAATAACCATATCGGACCGGGTATTACAGCAGAATGTATTGATGTAAAAGAAGGTACTACGGGTGGCATTATCCGTGGAAATTATTTTGATGCCACGGGCATCACCGGTGCAAATGGTGGTGATAGCTGGATAGATGTAAAAGGTAATTATACCCTTATAGAAAACAATACCGGCTTCAACCCCGGTGGTATTGTTTTTAAAGATGGTTACCAGGTGCATGTAGCCATTGCCGGCTGGGGCAATTACAACGAATTTAAAAATAACCAATGCACGGTAAATGCTGCAGGTTATGGATTTAATATACAATTAACCGGCAGTAATGGAACTACCACCGGCAATAAGGTGTACAACAACAATACCGTTTCGGGCGCAGCGGCAGGCATTAGTAATATTGCATTAAGTAATTAAAAAATAGCTATGAAGATTAAAGGACTCAGGTGGTATATTATCGGGCTGATAGGGCTGGCAACGATCATTAATTATATTGACCGTACTGCCATTAATATCCTGTGGCCCTATATTCATAAAGATTTTGGAATTGCAGAAGAAGACAGTAAGGATGCCTTAAAACTGATTACTACTTTTTTTATGATTGCTTATGCATTGGGACAAACCCTTACAGGCAAACTGATGGATGCCATTGGCACCAGGCTTGGGTTTGTAGTGGCTATCGTGGGCTGGAGTATTTCCATTGCATTGCATGCTGTGGCAAAAACACTGGGTTCGTTTAATGTGTTCCGTTTCTTTTTAGGATTGAGTGAAGCGGGCAACTGGCCGGGCGCTGCCAAGAGTAATGCAGAATGGTTTCCTGCCAAAGAAAGGGCCATTGCACAGGGTATATTTGGAGCGGGCGCTTCCCTTGGTTCGGTGGTAGCCGCACCCTTTATTGCTTATGTGTATGTAGCATTTGGCTGGCAAATGACTTTTGTAGGAATTGGTGTACTTGGTTTGCTTTGGATAATACCATGGTTGATCATTAATAAAAATACACCGGATAAACACCCATGGATTACCAAAGAAGAACAGGACTATATTTTAAAATCTTCGGCCAATAAAGCCACTGCACCTGTTGCCACCGACGTTTATTCATGGAAACAATTATTGCAGTTTAAAAATACCTGGAGTATTATTTCCAGCCGTTTTTTTATAGATCCTGTGTGGTGGATGTTTGTTACCTGGCTGCCTTTTTTCTTAAAAGAAAATTTTGGGTTTGATATTAAACAGGTGGGTGCATTTGCCTGGGTTCCTTTTTTGTTTGCTGCCATCGGCGGTCTTGCGGGAGGGTTCTTTTCCAGTTGGCAAATTAAAAACGGTGTTGCTGCGGTAAAGGCAAGAAAAAATGCCATTACTATCGGCAGTGTAATTATGCTGGTATCCCTTGCCGTTATAGCGGTTTATCTTGATCAGTTAAAAGATCAACCGGGTGTAGCCATTGCATTAATCAGTTCTACATTATTTGGTTTCCAGTTTCTCATCAACAACCTGCAAACTTTACCCAGTGATTATTTTCATGGAAAAAATGTGGGTACCGTGGCTGGTATGAGTGGTACATCTGCTGTAGCCGGTACATTAATTGTTACCTGGCTGGTACCGGTATTAACCAAAACCAGTTATACCTCTTTCTTTCTGCTGGCCACCGCAATGGTGCCGCTGGCATGGTTCTGCATCATGTTTATAGTTACCAAAAATAAAACCGAATTAAAATCTTAACATAATTACTCAGAATAAAAACGCTGCTATATGAAAAAATTTTTATTTACCATTTTACTGATAATGACCGCCATTTTTACTTATGGCCAGACTACTTATTATTGGGTAGGCGGCACAGCCGGTACAACTGGCATTAATACTGGCTCCAACTGGAATACAGATCCTGGCGGGCTGGGCAGTTCAAGGCCTTCTTCCAGCGGTGCTACCGATATTTTGATATTTGATGGAACAAACCTGGGAGGAAGTACACCGGCAACAGGTGCCGCCATTGTATTAGCAAGTGGAGGTATTACCTGTGCACAGGTAAAGTTTGTTAACAACGTAAACATAACGCTCCTCAGACCAACATCCGGTACCAGTACCATTATACTAGCCGGAGAACTCGGCGAAGATTTTGTAATTGATGCAGGCTCCTCTCTTTTTATAAACTCGCCTTTGGGCAGCATCAGGTTCACCTTGCAAACTACAGTAAATGCCTGCAGGGTGAGTGGTGTGTTATCGGTCATAACAAGTCAGCAAATGCGTTTTGAGAACGGCATATCCGGAGCGGCCGGAACATTTGTTTTCAAAAATGGATCATCATTTACCACCAACATCACATCTGGCTCCAGCTCTTACGCTTTTGGAAATTCATCGCAATCTTCAGAAAAGTGGGTAGTTTTTGAGGATGGTGCACATTTATATTACCAGGGCGGCTACAGCCCCATGGGCAGCACATCCGGTTATTCAGCCATCGATTTCAGGCCGGGCAGTGTTTGGCACCATCGTGCAGACAATCCTCTATCGGGTTTCGGTTCTTTCTTCAATAACAAAAGCTTTGGTTCCATCATTGTAGAAAACAATGCAACGCTTACGGCCGATGGTCCGATATATCGCATTAACAATCTAACCGTAAATTCAGGATCTACATTTAAAGTCCATAGCTCCGGCCAAACAGCTATTATGGGTAACCTAACGGTTAACGGCAGCCTTACTGCAGATGCAGGCACCAGTAACGAACTTATATTAGCAGGCAATACGCCCCAGCTTGTATCGGGAACAGGTGCTATCAATGTGCCTGCTATCATCGTTTCAGACAAATCATCTGTTACATTGTCTAACAACATCGCACTGGAAACAACTGCGGCCATTATTGGTAAAATGAATTTTACCAATAGGCAACTAACAGGTACCGCTGTCTTTACTGCAAAAGCTGCAACAGCAGCTACTGCAGGTACGGGAAATTTAACGAGTGGATCCTATCTTATTAAAGCTAACTCAGGCTTCACCGGTAATGTAAGAGGCTTTACTATTTCAGGTGCAGGTGTTCCTGCCAACACGGTGATCATTGATCTTTCTTCCACCGGAGACAGTATTTATATTTCTCAACCTGCCACGGCCACAGCAACTGCAGTGGCGCTTAGCATCAGCACAGCCGGCGCTACTTTGCAAACTGCCAATGCTGGCGGTTTAGGTAGTGGAACAGGTTCTGTTGCACTTACAGGTAGCAGATCTTTCCATGATGGATTAAATTATATTTTTGATGCAGCAACGATAACTCCTTTTGGTGTAAATACCGTTCCTGCTGCCAATACTTTACCGGTGGCTTCCCTAATTGTAAATGCCGAAGTAACTACCAATAGCAGTGTAGCGATAAGCAATAACATGACGCTGGCAGGTAAATTTATTTTACGCCCTTCAGATACTTTGCACCTGCTTGGCACGGCTACGCTTACCGGAACCTTTGGTGCTGCCAACTATATCGCCACAGGCTTCAATGTAGCAGGTGGAACACAATCGCTGGTGCTAATAGATAACGTTAGTGGTAGCAGGCTTATACCCGTGGGTACGCCCAACTATTACCTGCCTTATACCATTACGCCTACAGCGGCAGCCGACTTTAGTACCAGTATATTTATTGGTATGACGGCCGATGGACTAATAAACGGAACGCCATTTACTGCTTTGCAAAAGCAAACAGTAGTAAATGCAGTTTGGCAAATAAATCGCACCAGTGGCTCAGCAACGGCAACCATACAATTAAATTGGGATGCAGCCCTGGAAGGTTCAACCTTTTCTACTTTACCAGATACTGATATTGGTATAATTGCAAACAATGGCAGCATCTGGTCTGTTCCGTTAGGCCCCGGAAATAATACTGCTAATAATGCTTCTGCGGCAGTTACCAGCTTCGGTTCTTTTAGCGCCGGAACGATTCCTCAGGCAGATCCCTTTGTATTTAATGCAATGGCAGATCGTACTTACGGCAATACAGATTTTAACGGTGGAGCTACCAGTTTAAATACTACCCAGCCAATTGTGTATAACAGCAGCAATACGGCAGTGGCAACCATTGTAGGTAATAATATTAACATAACAGGTGCTGGCAGTACGGTCATCACTGCTTCGCAGGCTACGGATGGTTTTTATCCTGCTGCAAGCATTATGCAACCACTTACGGTTTTAAAAGCAAATCTTGAAATTAAAGCTGATAACAAAACGAAATTTGAAAGCCTGGCAAATCCAACACTAACGGCAACGTACACAGGTTTTGTGTATGCACAAACACCGGCTGCGTTGCTTACGCCTGCCATCTTAACAACCACTGCAGTTACTGCATCAATACCGGGTAATTACCCAATAACTGTAAACGGTGCCACTTCAAATAATTACAATATCAGTTTTGTAAATGGCACATTAACCATCTTGCCCAAGCAAAACCAAACCATCACTTTTGCGGCACCGGCAGTTAAAACCTATGGTGCTGCCGATTTTGGTACAGGCGCCAGCAGTACCAATACTACTATACCTGTTACTTATACCAGCAGTAATGCATCTGTAGCAACCGTTACCGGAAATACAATTCATATCACCGGTGCCGGAACCACCACTATCACAGCCATGCAGGCTGGTAGCGATGGTTATTTTGCTGCGGCAAATGTAGTCCGCACCTTAACGGTGAATAAAGCAAATCTTTCCATACGGGTTACTGATACTACCAGGACAGCAGGGCAGACCAACCCGGTTTTCAACATTGTGTATACTGGTTTTGTGTTGGGAGAAACGGTAGCAAGTTTAACGACTCCACCTGCCATTATCACTACAGCTACCGCTGCTTCATCACCCGGTTATTATTCGCTTACGCCATCAGGTGCAGCGTCTGGCAATTACAACATAACCTTTACCAGTGGCAGGCTCACCATTTTGCCGGCTTCCGGTTTAGACAGGCAGCAGTTGTTTGCTTTCCTGAATACCAGCGGATCAATTACCGTAAGAGTATATGCTACTCAAACAGCTTTGGCAGACATCGTTATATATGATATGAACGGAAGGTTTATGGCTACAAGAAACCTCCTGATCAATAATGGTTTTGCAAGTGTTGATGTGCTGGTACCTGGAATAACATCTGGTGTTTACGCAGTAGTGGTGAAGGGGAGAGGAGTTGATTTAAAAACGTTAATTCAAGCAGTAAAATAATTTTAGAATATGAAAATAGCATTTGCATTTTTATTGTTGGCAGGCTTATCCTGCAGTACCGGAAAGCAAACAACGGCGCAGAAAGGCAAGACCGCATTTTATACGCTGGATGGAAAAATCCTGCAGGATCGTAAAGCCGGGCTGGCTAATAATGACAAAAATTTATCTCTTTCTTACAAGCAATTATTAAAAGATGCTGATAAGGCTATGAATTTTGGCCCGGTGAGTGTGATGGAAAAACTAAACAATCCACCAAGCGGCAATAAGCATGATTATATGAGCCTGGCGCCATATCACTGGCCCGATCCAACAAAGGCAGACGGTTTACCCTACATCCGTAAAGATGGGCAAACAAACCCGGAAGTAAAAGATTACAAGGATAAAGAGTACCTGCCAAAACTTTGTGAATCTGTGTACACACTTGGCCTTGCTTATTATTTTTCTGGTGATAACAGTTATGCTGCCCATGCAGCTAAACTCTTAAAGGTTTGGTTTCTTGATACAGCCACAAGGATGAATCCCAATTTAAATTATGGCCAGGCCATTAAAGGTGTTACCGATGGAAGGGGAGCTGGTATGATTGATACCCGTCACCTGGTGAAGATGATAGATGGTATTGGCCTCATTCAACCATCCAAAGACTGGAAGCCTGCAGATGAGCAAGGCATGAAAGAATGGTTAAGTGCTTTTTTAAACTGGATGCAAACAAGCAAAGTTGGTACCGACGAAATGAAAGCAAAGAATAACCATGGTGCCTGGTATGATGCTCAGCGGCTGGCCATAGCATTATACATAGAAGACAATGGACTTGCTAAAAAAATTGTGGCCAACGCTGCCGACAGGCTGGATAAACAAATGGATGAGCAAGGTTTTTTTCCGCTGGAAATGCAGCGGACCACTTCATTACACTATACCACTTTTGTTGTAGAGGCATTTATCAATATTGCAAACATGTCAGGAAAAACAGGGTTTGATTTCTGGAATTATATAACACCGGGCGGGCATTCACTAAAACATGCTATAGACGTTTTAAAACCTTACCTGTTGCAGGAAAAGGAGTGGAAGGGAGCACAAATAAAGCCTTTCGATTTTGAAGAAGGATATGAAATATTGATGGAAGCTGCAAAGCAGTATAAATGTAATAATTGTGCCGAAACGGTACAACGCATTGCCGGCGAAAAGGGATCAAGGCTAAGGTTGAATTTGCTTTATAACTAACATAAAAATTTTAAAATAAAACTAGCTATTATGAAAAAGTTTCAATGCTTAATGATCATCCTTCTTTTTTTGAACGGTGTAGTAACTGCTCAAAAGAGAACGATCACAGGTAAAGTAACCGGCCCCAACGGTACCGAGGTTCTGCAAGGTGTAAATATATTAGCCAACAATCAAAAAGGTGGAGCTACAACTGCCATAGATGGTACTTATACTATTCAGGTATCGGCAACTTCAACCACGCTGGTTTTTACTTATGTTGGTTATACCACAAAAACAGTGGTATTAGGAGATGATAAAACGATTAATGTATCGCTTGCTCCAGTAACAGTTACGGGAGATGAAGTGATTGTAATTGGATATGGAACACAGAAAAAAACCAGTGTAACAGGTGCTGTTTCCAAATATCAAAATGATCGGTTAGACGAAACTCCAAACTCCCGCTTAGATCAGGCATTGCAGGGAAAAATTGCCGGTGTGCAGGTACAAAATATTTCATCTGAAGCAGGTTCAGACCCTAAAGTAAGGATTCGTGGAATTTCCTCTGTTTCTGCAGGAGCAGATCCGCTTGTGGTAGTAGATGGTCACCCGTTATATGAAGGTTTGTCTTTTGTGAACATGGCTGATGTGGCTTCTGTAGAAGTATTAAAGGATGCTGCTTCTGCTGCCATTTACGGTTCACGTGGAGCTAACGGTATTATCCTGATTACAACTAAAAGCGGAAAGGCAAATAAAACAAAATATGGAGTAAAGTATTCAACTGGTTTTAAAGATGCCTACGAGCTCTATCCAATGATGACAACAACAGCGTACACGAACATGCTTTTTTATGAAGC
>JBBRFX010000064.1:0-19395 GCA_038241275.1 Chitinophagales bacterium | reverse complement strand
GATGAGGCTGTAGGGAATGGGAGTGGGGTGAGTTAGGGGGGAAGTGAAAAGTCAAAAGTCAAAAGTCAAAAGTCAAAAGTCAAAAGTCAAAAGTCAAAAGCAAAGGTCAAAGTCTTTAAAAAAATTGTTACTATTTATAGGAGTGAAAATTTTCGAATATTTTTGAGTGGGCGACAACCTCCATAAGCATTTATAATTCTAAATGAATTCATATATTAATTACTTAGAAATAAGAACTAAAATTATTCTCATGCAAATAATCCCAATCGTCTTAGGCGGACTCTTTCTTTATTTGATTATTCACTTTGTAGTAAGAATGCCTGGATATGCACTTGCAAAAAAATTCAAAGCATTGGGCAATATGAATGGGATGCAATTAAATCAACTTGTTTCAAAAGTTGGTAAATACAGCGCAATTAGAAACCTTCCTGACGGTGGAAAAGTCTGTGTATGGCAGGCCACAGGATATATGATCTCATTGGTAATTGATAAAGACGATATAGTATTGAAAATTGGCAGTGAAGTTGCTGCAAAATAGTGATCTAAAAGAAAGTATATGAAAATCATCATTACATTATTATTAATACTATCATCTACTTTCTGTTTTGCGCAAAAAAAATATGTTCTCTTAGACAGGGCAAATAATAAACCTGCGATTTATACTGACAGTTTTACAAAAGATAATATCAAAACTGGCTTCTATCCTATTTATGCTAATCAATTGGATTCACTTTTACCGATTGTTGGAACATTTAAAAAATTGGGAAAGCAAGGTCTTAATAGAACATACTTCAATAATGATGATTACAAAACTAGTTCCATAACATTACAAATATCCAATTCGCATCATGCTTACGGTGATGTTTACGATATAGATATTATTTCGCATACTGAACAAGGAGAATATAGATTGAAGCTTAGTGATGCATCTCAATCAAGTTATTTCACTGACTCATACATAAAAGATTTTTACGACTATTTAAAGAAAACAATCAAAATAAGAGATAATTCAAAATAGTCGGGCGATTCACAACATTAAGAACAATTGCCGAAAGTCCCGCATAAAAAAGCCCGCAATTAAAGTGTTTGATGGGCTTTTAATTATTCTGCACTGTTGGTTTTAACCTTTCTTAATGTGCTACTCTTCAACTTTTTAACGCCGCCGGCTAAGGACTTGCGAATATTTTACACAACAGCAACTGTAGTAGAAATTATATGATTTCATGAGATTTAAAAAAATTGTTACTTTATTCAGGGAGTGAAAACTATCACATATTATTGAGTGACCGGAAATTGCATGAGCCCCCTGCTGACTATCAACATTCCTTCCATTGACAGACCCAAAGACGGGCAATATTTACTATTTTTGATAAATGAGTTTGGAGATAAAAGATTTACAACCTTTAGGTGAAGTTTTCGGCTTTCCTATTGACAATGAAAGCGATAGAGCAAAACGCTATCGGAATAATAAACTATGTCCATATAATAACATCGTTTCAAACTGCACAAAAAACAGTATAGAGTTTCCATTAGGAGTTTGCAGCCTAAATCAGAAAGAAAAACAAGTAATCATTTGCCCGATACGGTTTAGAGAAGATTGGACTATCATTAGTGATGCTGCAAATTTTATTTTTGACGGTAAGGCTACATGGACACACGTTGGCGAAGTAAGGCTTAAGGACAAGCATTGCAAATCCGCAGGCAATATTGACTATGTTTTAGTTTCTTATGATGACAAAGGCCGTGTTTTGGACTTTGGTTCATTGGAAGTTCAGGCTGTTTACATTTCCGGTAATTTGACAGGGCCTTTCACGGCATATTTAGAAAACCAAACACCTGACTTTAGCTGGACGCAGGCATTCAAATATCCAAAACCTGATTATCTTTCATCATCACGAAAAAGGCCAATCCCACAAATAATTGCGAAAGGCTCAATCTTGAAACAATGGAACAAAAAGCAAGTTGTTGCACTTCAGACGAGTTTTTATAATACGCTGCCTTCTCTTCCAGAATTTGACAAAGCCCAATCTGATTTTGCATTCTTCCTTTACGAACTTGTTCCAGACAAAAAAGCAAAAACTTTATCTCTTAAACTTCAAAGAGTTGTTTATACAAAATTTGAAAGTGCATTAGAACAAATAGCCAAATTTGAGGCAGGTTCTATTAGCCAATTCACTGAAATGCTACAGAAGAAACTTGATGCCAAAAGAGCAGGAGCTTCAGATATTGATAACCTTGAAAACATAGTTGTAGAATGAAAAATCAAATGACTATGTTCGGTATTGGCGAACAAAAAAACACACAATCAATCACTAATGTTGCATCTGTTCCGCAACGCAGTCCGTTTCGTTATCCAGGAGGCAAGACATGGTTAATTCCGACTGTTAGGCAATGGCTAAAACAAGAAGGCAAAATTGCAAAGGAATTAATTGAACCTTTTGCAGGTGGTGCCATTGTTAGTTTGACGGCAGCATTTGAAAAAATGGCTGAACACATTACGATGGTTGAAATGGACGACGAAATTGCTGCGGTTTGGGAAGTTATTTTAAATGGCAAAAATAAATGGCTTGCAGATAAAATTTATTCTTATGACCTCACATATGCAAACGTAAAAACTGAATTAGAGAACCCAGACAAAAAACTACAGGACATTGCATTTTGTACAATATTAAAGAATAGAGTTTTTCATGGAGGCATTCTTGCTAAAGGTTCTGGAATGATTAAAAATGGTGAGAATGGCAAAGGGATTACTTCCCGTTGGTATCCAAAAACATTGCGTGACAGAATACTTGCAATCAACTACATTAAAGACAAGATAACGTTTATTGCAGGTGATGCTTTTGAAGTTTTAGAACAAAACTTAAATGACAAAAGTGCTTATTTTTTTATAGACCCACCATACACAATTGCCGGCAAACGTCTCTACACATATTTTGCCATAGACCATGAAAGATTATTTGGGCTTACGTCTCAACTAAAAGGAAAGTTCATGCTGACATATGACGACACACCAGAAATACGGCAGCTTGCAAATAAATACAATTTGCAATTCAGGACTATTCCAATGAAGACGACGCTACACTATGAAAAGAATGAAATTATTATTTCGGATAACTTCTCATGGTGGACAGATAGCAACTACCGGTAATAACTAAGTATTCGTTTTGCCCAACGGTAAAGAAATTAAAGCTTAGTTTCTTCCACTCTTGGTCTTAACCTTTCTTAATATGCCACACTACAACTTTTTAATGCCGCCGGCTAAAGACTTGCGAATATTTTATACAAAAGCAACAATAGTAGAAATTATATAATTTCATGACATTTTAAAAAATTGTTTCTTTTTCAGGGGGTGAAAACTTTCGCATATTTTTAAGTTATGTTTCATACACACAAATCTATTTGGCACACAATATAAAAATGGAAACAAGACCTAAAATAAAACTTACACTTTCTCAACTTGACAAAAAATTAGAGTTGACGGGTAAAATATTTTTAGTTGTTATGTGGGGTTTAACAATTTATACATTTATAAAATTGCCTGAAACAATTCCAACCCATTTTAATGTTTCGGGACAAGCTGACGATTATGGTAACAAATTGACAATTTTAATTTTACCTATACTTGCGACAGTAATATATTTTGGCTTAACAGAACTAAATAAGTATCCTCACATTTTTAACTATATGACAAAAATAACTGAGGACAATGCTCAAAAACAATATACTATTGCAACAAGAATGTTGCGATTTTTAAAGTTGACAATTCTGTTAATCTTTTCCTTGATAATTCTTTTTACCTACTTGACAACAATTGGTGTGGCAAACGGATTAGGATTTTGGTTTTTACCATTAATATTAGGACTTTTATTAATTCCGACAGTAATAAGCATTAGTCAATTATTTAAGAAAAATAATAACGTGGCTTGACAAGTACAGACGCACAATACGGGTTGGCAATATGCGGCAAAGCGTAAAAAACGACATTATGGACAAAATACCATTTCAGACAATTGACTGGACAACTGTTGAGAAGACAGAACATAAAGGAGAGAAGGGAACATCATTTTGGCAGACTATTCAAATTGGTGGAATTCGTGTACGTATTGTAGAATATTCTGAAAATTATTTTGCTGACCATTGGTGCCAAAAAGGACACATTGTTTATTGTTTAGAAGGAGAATTTGAAAGCGAATTAAAAAATGCTGAAACAGTACGCATAAAAAAAGGAATGACATATATAGTTTCAGACGAACAAAGTTCTCATCGTTCAATATCAACTAATGGAACAAAATTATTAATCGTTGATGGAGACTTTTTAAATTTATAAACGCAAACTTAAACTTGAGAGTTGTATTTGCGAAACTTTTTTGCTACCTAAAACTTTCGCATATTTTTGAGTTAACGGTCAGTTCGAACTAATCAAACACCTGGATAGCATAACATCGGCCCTATAGCAGTATAAAGTTTCTGCATTATCGGGCTTTTATTTTCAATATCCCGTTTTGAAGAAATATTTCCCCAATTACTCCATCCTTAAATGGACTGATAACTCAAATATCAGCCTGGTTTCAAATGTTTTTTATAAAATACTTTTAGATGATACCCATGTAAAAGTAGTGTTGTTTTCCTGATATGGTTTTCTGCAAATAAACATATGATACAGCAATAGATATGAAGCTGTTTTTGGTTAATTATTTGCATATATATCAATGAATTAAAACCAGTAAATTATGAAACAGAAGCTTTTATTCATAGCCGTTATAATGGTGTTTTCCATTCACTCTTTTGCTCAGCAAATTGATTTATCACTTATACCTTATCGCCAGGGCGACAAATGGGGATATGCAAGCCCGGATAATAAAGTTGTGATTGCCCCTAAGTATGCAGGGGCAGCGTGGTTTTCAGAAGGGTATGCAGCAGTAAAATCAGGCAGCAAGTATGGCTATATAAACAGGGCCGGAAAAATGGTGATTCCGGCAAAATTTACAGTGGCCAAATCTTTTCGTAAAGGATTTATGCCAAGGGCAGGAAAACAGGGTGGAGATTCTATTTTGTTTGCCGGTGCTTCATTAAAAACAGATGGATACGAAATATGCATTAACACCAAAGGGGCCCGAATGCCTAAATGCCCTGCAATAGCTGAGAATAGCGTAGTTCAAAATAGGATACCGGTTAAAACGGTCATAAAAGAAAAAACCTATTCTGTTCCCAATAGTGCAGGCTTATTTGATAAGATTATAGACGATTATAAAATGAGCAATAGTGATGAAACTTATTATGTGGCTATTAAAAATAACCGCTATGGTGTATTTAATTCAAAATTTGAAACCATTGTTCCTTTTGAATTTGATAGCATTAAACTGGTAAGAGCATCATCACCGTACCTGGAAGTAAGCCAGGGAGGAATGTATGGTATCATTAGCGGAAAAGGGCAGATGCGTATTTTACCTGAAAACAGCAGGGTGTTTTCTGTGCTGGCAGCCGATGGTAAAGATTATATTATTGTAAAAAGGGGCGGTAAAACTTATATAAAAGATCCCGACAATAATGATATCATGCCAATGGGCTATTCTGATATTATTTATGACGGAAAGGGCGGTTTTATTTTAACCGGGGATGATAATATGAGAGGCTACTATTATACCGACCGCAGAATAGTAGCACCAAAATACAGTGATATCCAGGTGATAGAAGGAACAAATTATTTATTGATAAAGACTTTTAATGGTAAAGTAGGCTATATAAACGCTGCAGGCAGTGAATATTTTGTAGAGTAACAAATAAATGAACCAGGTAAAAACTCCAATGAATTATCATTGGAGTTTTTTTTATTTTGCCCCTAATTTAAAATTACTAACTTCGATTTTTAGAAATAGTTGTTTAACTAACTAATATTTTCCTGGTCCGATGGTCTCCTTCTGACCATCATTAAATTTTTTATGATGATGAGTAATCGTACAATAAAAAAAGTAGCCGTTTTAGGCAGTGGCGTAATGGGTAGCCGCATAGCCTGTCATTTTGCGGGGATAGGATTACAGGTCCTTTTACTGGATATCGCTCCAAAGGATTTACCCGAAAATGCTAAGCCGGCAGAAAAGAATAAAATTGTAAACGATGCTTTGACAGCAGCCATCAAATCAAATCCTTCTCCGGTATATCATAAAGATGTGATTAAGAAAATTACCACCGGAAATTTTACAGATAACATGAAAGATATTGCCGGTGCAGACTGGATTATCGAGGTAGTAGTAGAAAGGCTGGATATTAAACAATCTGTTTTTACAGAAGTAGAAAAATACCGCAAGCCCGGAACATTGATTACTTCCAACACCTCCGGAATTCCCATTCACATGATGGCAGAAGGAAGAAGCGAAGATTTTAAAAAACATTTTTGCGGCACACATTTTTTTAACCCGCCCCGCTATTTGCGTTTGCTGGAAATTATTCCTACACCGCATACTGACCCTGAAGTGGTGAATTTTTTAATGAACTACGGCGATTTGTTTTTGGGTAAAACCACCGTACTGGCAAAAGATACCCCTGCATTTATTGCAAACCGTATAGGTGTTTTTGGGATGATGGCCATCATGAATACGATGGAAAAACTTCAGTTAACCATTGATGAAATAGAAGCACTCACCGGCCCTGTAATTGGCAGGCCAAAATCTGCCACCTTTCGCACAGCAGATGTGGTGGGAATAGATACATTGGTAAAAGTGGCAAAAGGTGTTTTTGAAAACTGCCCCAATGATGAGGCAAAAGAACTGTTCAATATTCCTGCCTGGTTAAATAAAATAATGGAGAATAATTGGTTGGGCGATAAAACAGGCCAGGGTTTCTTTAAAAAAATAAAAGGCGCAGACGGATCTAAAGATATACAGGTGCTCAACCTGCAAACAATGGAATATGAGCCCCGCAAAAAACCAAGATTTGCAACCCTGGAAACAGCAAAGCCAATTGAAGACTTACACTCAAGATTAAAAGTTTTGGTAAATGGTACAGATAAGGCCGGAGATTTTTATCGCCAGTTTCATTATGCTTTGTTCTCTTACATTTCTCATCGCATTCCCGAAATAAGTGATGAAGTTTACCGGGTAGATGATGCCATGATGGCCGGCTTTGGCTGGGAGATCGGTGCTTTTGAAAGTTGGGATGTAATGGGCGTAGCTAAAACAACCGAAGCTATGAAGGCTGCAGGTTATACGGTGGCTCCATGGATTGATGATATGATTGCAGCAGGTGTAAAATCATTTTACAAAGTAGAAAACGGTAAGCGCTTATACTACGACGTAAACAGCAAAAATTATAAAGCATTGCCAGGCGGAGAAGCATTTATTGTAATGAAAAATTTTGCAAATGAAACCGTTTGGAAAAACAGTGCCTGCCGCACATATCATTTAGGAGATGATGTGTTGGGGCTGGAATGGTACACTAAAATGGGCAGTATTGGCGGCGAAGTGTTGGAAGGAATTCAAAAATCCATTTCGCTTGCAGAAGAAAAATATAAAGGATTGGTTATTGCCAATGATGGTTCCCTTTTTAGTGCAGGTGCCAATGTGGGAATGATTTTTATGCTGGCCATAGAGCAGGATTATGATGAGATAGACATGGCTATTCGCATGTTTCAAAATAGCATGATGAGGGTGCGCTATTCTTCCATACCGGTAGTGCTGGCGCCACATGGCCTTGCCCTTGGTGGTGGTTGCGAGATTTGTTTGCATGCCGATAAAGTAATTGCTGCTGCAGAAACCTATACCGGTTTGGTAGAAGTAGGGATAGGCGTTATTCCCGGTGGTGGTGGCACCAAAGAATTTGTTTTGCGTGCCTCAGATGAATTGCACAGTGGTGAGCCGGAAACGATCACACTGCAAAACCGGTTCTTAACTATTGCAACTGCAAAAGTGGCTACTTCAGCTCACGAAGCTTTTGAAATGGGTATCTACCGCAAAGGGATAGACGCAATTTGTGTAAACCCGGGCCGCAGAATTGCAGAAGCAAAACAGGCGGTTATCAGCATGTATGAAGATGGATATATAATGCCGGTTCAGCGCAATGATATTAAAGTATTGGGCCGCTCTGCATTGGGTGCGTTACATGCAGGTATCAATGGCATGTGGCGGGGAAATTATGCAACCGATCATGATGTAACTGTAGCCAAAAAACTGGCCTATGTAATGTGTGGCGGCGATCTTAGTGAACAAAGTTTGGTGAGCGAGCAATACCTGCTGGACCTGGAGAGAGAAGCGTTTCTAAGCCTTACGGCCGAAAAGAAAACGCTGGAAAGGATTCAAAGTATTTTGAAATCCGGAAAGCCATTGAGAAATTAATTTAAACCCTGGCACCCGGTCGAAAGGTCTCAGCACCAGATAAATTTTAACCGATCGCATTCATCTGCATCCAAAATATATAAGGGTTTCATCTGCAGAAATGATGAGGCGGTTTATGTGTGTATCATCATTTTTTTTGACAGTTGTTGAAGAACGGGAAACACCCTATACCGGCCATCAATTAGCATTCAAAATGCAAATTGGATTGCTGATAAATTTTGTAGCAAAAGTTTGCAGTTCAAAAGAGTAATGAAACTTATAAAAAAATCATACTAAATCAAATAATCAGACAAATCATTGTTCAGGCAATTATGGCAAAGAAAAAAATATTCATCAGCAGTGTGCAGGTAGAACTTTCTGCCGAACGCAAAGCCCTGCACGAATATATAAATGCTGATCCTTTGCTCGGAAAATTCTTTGAACCTTTTCTTCTTGAGTTGTTGCCTGCCGTGGATCAGCGGGCAGATGAATTATATCTGCGTGAAGTGGAACACAGCGATATTTACGTAGGAGTATTAGGAAAAGAATATGGCTCAGAAAATGCAGCCGGTATTTCACCCACCGAACTGGAATTCAATCATGCCACCAAACATCATAAAACCAGGTTGGTATTTTTAACTGCACATAAAAACAATGAACGGCACCCTAAAGAAGTGAAGTTTATTTCTAAAGTACAGGATGTATTGGTACGAAAAAAGTTTACCACTGTTGATGAATTAAAATTATCTGTGTATGCCGCATTGGTAAGATACCTGGAAGAAAAAGAAATTATTCGTGTCGGGCCATTTGATGCCAGTTTTAATGAGCAGGCAAAACCCGCTGATATAGATGATGAGAAAGTGAAACAGTTTGTTCGTATTGCACAATCAAAAAGAGGCTTCCCTTTAAATGAATCTGAACCCACAGAAAAAATTCTTACGCATCTCAACCTGGTGCAGCATCATCGTATCAGCAATGCAGCGCTGCTGCTATTTGGAAAACAACCGCAACGCTTTTTTATTAATTCAGAAGTTCGCTGTGCTTCCTTCCACGGTACCATCGTGGAAAAGCCAATACCCTCTTACAAAGTTTTTAAAGGAACAGTTTTTGAATTGGTGGACGAGGCGGTTGATTTTGTACTTTCTAAATTAGATTATGCCATTGGCACCCGTTCTCAACAAACACAAATACCCGGTAGCTACGAAATTCCCAAAGAAGTAATTAGAGAAGCCATTGTAAATGCCATTGCTCACCGGGATTATACCAGCAATGCAAGTGTACAGGTAATGTAATTTAAAGACCGGTTAGAAATCTGGAACCCCGGTTCTTTACCCCTGGGCTGGACGACTGAAAAATTGAAACAACTGCACACTTCTGTTCCTGCAAATCCACTGCTGGCACAGCCCATGTACCTGGCAGGTTATATTGAAAGATTGGGTACAGGCACAGCAGACATGCTTCGTATTGCTGTACAAGCCGGATTAAAAATCCCTGAGTTTATTCAGGAGGAGGAATTTAAAATAATAGTGTACCGGCCAACCTACCATGCAAGTACCGACCAAGCTACCGACCAACCTACCGACCAAGCTACTGAACTGGTTAAACGGCTGGTTTTTGTTGCTGAAGCAATAAATTCAAGGCAGCAACTTATGGACTTGCTCGGTTTAAAACATATACCATCTTTCCGGAAAAATTACCTGACAGCCTCATTAGCAGATGGTTATATTGAACCTACTATCCCTGAAACCCCCAACCATCCTAACCAGCTCTATAAATTAACTCAAAAAGGACTGTCATTAAAAAATGGTTTATTAGCTCCCATTGCCCCTTTTACCCCTGATGATATCATGCATGATACCATGCATGATACCATGCAAGATACCATGCATGATACCATGCAAGTTGAACAACTGGTAGCTGTAATGGAGGGAGCGATGACAAGGGATGAACTGCAGGAAAAACTGACTATAAACAACCGTGACTATTTCAGAAAGGCATATATCAATGAAGCATTGAATAAGGAATTCATTGAAATGACATTGCCCGATAAACCAAAAAGTAAAAACCAAAAATACCGCCTTACCGAAAAAGGAAAGGCTTTACAAAAAAAATTGAACAATAAAAAATAAGATACTCCAAATCAACAGCACACTAAAATCACTCATAGATAAGCTCTGGCAAAACTTCTGGGAAGGCGTTATTGCCAATCCCTTTAACCGCCATTAAGCAAATTACCTACCTCATTTTTATGAAACGTTTGGATGACCTGCAAGCCAAATGGGAAAAGGATGCAGCGCTTACCGACGAAAAATTTACCAGCCGGTTCAATGGCAAATTTACCGTGCCGGGCAGTACAGAAACCATTGATAAAAACGAATTGCGCTTGAGTGTTTTAAACACAAGCCAGCCGATGAAATGCTGCTGCATGTGCAAAAAAAAGTGTTTCCTTTTTTAAAAGAAATAAATCGTCTGCACTATGATTCACCTGATTCAATGATTAATGTGATTGATAATAAAAAGAATAATCAAACACCCAAAAAAATCATAACAATCAAAACAATCAAACAAATTATAGTTCCGATAGTTTTACCACACATATGGCCAACGCCGTGTTCATTATGCCCAAAGCAGCATTACTGGTTTCTGCCATCAATATTGTGGAAGATATTTTTAAAGAAATTGAAAAAGATGCAACCCTCGGCGGTCATGCTTTTCAGGATACGCTGGGTGATGTGTATGAGATGCTCTTTAGTGAAATTGCTACCGCCGGAAAAAACGGACAGTTCCGCACGCCAAGGCATATAATAAACTAATGGCCGAATTGCTGGTACCACAGTTTGGGCAACACATGGCCAACCCAAGCAGTGTAACCGGAAGTTTTATAATCGACTTTTATCAATACATTTTAACCGATTTGGTCCGCAAAACCAACCCGAAATTGCTTGTAAAAGACTAAGACGGTTTTGAGCCGGCCATCATGAGCACCATACTTACGGAAGCCGTTAAAGACATACTGGCAAAAAAGCATATTTGGATACGATATAGATACCACCATAGTAAGGCTGGGCTTAATGAACCTGTAAAAGCAAATATTTTAACCAGACAATAGCAGAGGCAGGATTTGATTTGCATGGTTTTACTGAAATAGTTCCAAATGTGCAGCATTTATTACACCCGGGTTAAGGGTTTAATAAAAGGATAACTTAATTTTATTTGCGGCAGTCAGCATTTAATCTTTACTAAAAAGCGGTTGGGGCTTTTCGCTGCAAGTCCGCCACAGCCTGCGCACTTATCCTCAGCGGGCTTTCCGCTTCAATCCCCCTGCCATTGAGCAATAGAATTTATTTCAACAGTTTGTAGCATTATACTTCTTAATAAAAAGGGAATTTATGGGTTATAATTAAAAATGCTGTTTTTTAAAAAACAGCATTTTTAATTAAAGTTTCTATGGTAAAAATATTATCCTCTTCTTCTTTCCAGCAACGCCATCATCATTAATCCTAACTGTATGCGTTGTTCTTCTCCTTTTTCAAAAGAAGCATCCTGTGTGAGTTTAAACTTACGTCCAAAAAAGGAAGGCTGTTTGGCAAATGTAGCTACCAATGTACCATCCGGGCGGGATACGATATAGGTAGGATTAAATACATAACCACTTAATAATCCAAGCACAGGTATTTCGTTCAATAATCCATCCATCACTTTTACCCATGCATTTTTTTCCTGTATTACAAGATCCTGCTGATCTTTTTCATCATACAATTCATATGAAGCTTTCCATAAAGAACGCCAGCCTTTGCGGGCAAGCCTGCCCACATTTTCGCCTCCTGCATTGGTAAAAGAATAAGTGGTATTAAAATCCAGCCATTTGTTTGCACGGATATTGTATAAAATTTCTGTGCGGTTTTCATCAGAAAAAACTTCTACATGCTCTTTAAGTTTAAACAATTTTTGTTTTACAAATGCCTTGGTAATACCGGTGGCATCTTTTGCAGTAAAATCATTGTGAAGAGTACCTATTCGGAAACTGAAGTCGTATGGATAAAAAACATTATCCAGGTAATTGCTGTTGGGCATAAGTTGGTTGAGGTTTAGTTGAAGCAAATAAACAATAAATTTTTTATGTAAATATCAATACAGGATTATTAAAAAATAATATTTTAAAATCCCCTCTCACGGCTCCCGAATGATGAACTGCTAACTATAGCGGTATATAAATTTTGATTATATACTTACCCATCAGCATATCCTTTTGTGTGGTGAACTGAAGGCAGGCTAAAACAGTTACATTTGTTATCTAAAAAATCAATAATGAAAAAACTATTTTTCTTTTTTTCTATCCTAATATATGTAGCGGCACCTGCCCAAAACAAATTGCTCACTTTAGAAGATGCTATGGTAAAAAACAGAACTACCCTGGCACCGGAAAATCTTAAGCAGCTACAGTTTATTGATGGTACTGCTGATTATGTTTTTCAGAAAAAAACCGGTGACACAGATGCATGGATCAGGGGAAATTTTAAAACAAAAGAAGAAGTGGTTTTTCTTACGCTTGCGCAATTAAACGAAAAATTAATGGCTGCCGGATATACTGCATTAAAAGCAATGCCGGCTATACAGTTTAATAAAGGCACCGATTGGATAATGACTGTTGATGGCAGTAAGATAGCCCTAAACCCTGTAACGGGAAAGGTAAAGGAGATAATGCCAAAGACGATTGCCAAAAAAGAAAATGCAGAAGCAAGCAGCGCTGGTTATATAGCCTACCTTGAAAATTATAATTTATTTGTGGCCAAAAACAGCACCGAAAATAAGCAGCTCACTACAGATGGCAGTAAAGATATTGTATACGCATCTTCTGTTCACCGGGATGAATTTGGGATAAGTAAAGGAATATTTTGGAGCAATTCAGGTAATGAACTTGCTTTTTACCGGATGGATCAAAGTATGGTTACAGATTACCCCATCATTGACTGGAGCCAGCGGCCTGCAAAAAATATAAACATTAAATATCCAATGGCCGGCGACAAAAGTCACCAGGTAACTGTAGGCGTTTATAATGCAACAACCGGAAAAATATTGTTTCTAAAAACCGGCGAACCTGCAGACCAATACCTTACCAACATTACCTGGAGCCCCGATGATCAATCAATTTTTATCGCCGTATTGAACAGGGAACAAAATCACATGAAGCTGAATAAATACGATGCAACTACAGGAGATTTTGTACAAACATTGTTTGAAGAAAAAGATGAAAAATATGTAGAGCCACTGGCGCCTATGTTGTTTGTAAAAAACAAACCCGGCCAATTCATATGGCAAAGTAACCGGGATGGCTGGAATCAATTATACCTGTACAATATAAATGGCAGCCTGATAAAGCAACTTACAAGTGGTACATGGGAAGTGCTGGAAGTAAAGGGCTTTGACGCAAAGGGCGAAAAATTATTTTATACTTCTACAGAAGAATCGCCCATTACAAAAAATTTGTACCAGGTAAATTTGAAAACAGGTTTAATAAAAAGAATGACCCAGGCTTCGGGTGTGCATACTGTGCAGATAAGCACCGATGGCAATACGATACTGGATACCTACAGCACAGCACAAAACCCCAGAACGATACAATTAACTGAGATAAAATCCGGCAAGTCAAAATTATTGCTTCAGGCTGCCAACCCGATAGCAGATTATGCAATGGGCAACCTTAGCATTTTTACCATTCAAAATAAAACGGGTATTAATTTGTATGGCAGGTTATATAAACCAACCAATTTTGACAGTACAAAAAAATACCCTGTAATTGTTTATTGGTATGGAGGTCCGCATGCTCAAATGATTTTGAATGCATGGAATGGCGGTGCAGGTGATTATTGGTTTCAATACATGGCACAGAGAGGATATATTGTTTATACGATAGACCCAAGGGGAAGTGATAACCGTGGAAAGGCATTTGAACAGGCCATCTTTAGAAACGCCGGCGAACCACAAATGGAAGACATGCTGAGTGCTGTTGAGTATCTTAAATCGTTGCCATATGTCAATACCGAAAAGATGGGTTTATTTGGCTGGAGTTATGGTGGGTTTATGACAACTGATTTTGTACTCAGTCATCCCGGGGTTTTTAAAGCTGCAGTAGCCGGTGGCCCTGTGATGAACTGGCAGTATTACGAAGTCATGTATGGAGAAAGATACATGGACACCCCGGAAGAAAATCCGCAGGGTTATGAAGCTACCAATCTTATAAAAAAAGCGGGCAATTTAAAAGATAAATTATTACTGATACATGGCTTGCAGGATCCGGTGGTGGTGCAACAAAATTCGGTAGACTTTGTAAAAGCATGTGTTGACAAGGGCATACCCATAGATTATTTGATTTATCCGGGCCACGAACATAATGTGCTGGGCAAAGACAGGGCCCATTTGTACCAGAAAGTAACTGATTATTTCATGCTGTATCTTAAATAAAATGGGCGAAGCAGAACTGTTACCGGGCAGCCGTCAACTCATTATCCATTCAGACTTTTTTTTGTATGGAGATGCAGTCAATGAACAATTGAGTATGCAGATTGCAAAAGATATTGCTGATCACTGGAATGAACCCCATGCAAAAGTGCAGGTAAAAAAAGAGTGGTATGAAGTATGGTTTAATATAACTGGTAAATGGGAGCAGTATCTCACTCCTCAAATGGTTTATGAAAATACCAATCCCCGCAATAATTATTTTAGGGTAGAAGAATTTTCTGAGCTTGATATTTCTTTTGTAGATGCAATTGGCAGCAATACCGGTTATTTTAAACTGGATAACCTGCTCAATAATTCTACCACTGCAGCTCACGAGTATGGGCACACGCTGGGGCTTGTTCATCCCTATAATTTGGACATTAGAGGAACAGGCACTCCGGCAATCATGTATCCCCGTGGTACAATAGTAGATCCGCATTTTCAATACGATCCTGCAGCAGCTCCTGCCAGCAAGGGTGGTACATTAAATCCATTTTACAGAAAAGTTTTGCAAAAAGATGTGGATGATTTGAGGTTGCATAAATTATCCTATAACATAAATAATTGTGCGGTTGTTGGAGAATTTAGTTCGGTGTGGCACGATAAACATGTTGGAGTGTAATACCATTTATAATTTATTTTTTTTGCCGCTACATAAAATCTGTTATCTTGAACCATAATTTAATTTTAAGAGATGGCTATATTAACAGTAGATAATCTTACTAAAAACTACGGCGCTATAAAAGCATTAAAGGGAATTAGTTTTAGTGTACCCGCTGGCAGTGTATTCGGAATTTTAGGCCCCAATGGAAGTGGTAAAACTACTTTGCTGGGTATTGTAATGAGTGTTTTAAAAGCCTCCGGCGGATCATACCAACTGTTTGATGAAGCGCCGGCTGATGCACATAGAAAAAAAATTGGCACTTTGCTGGAAACGCCCAATTTCTATCACTACCTAAGTGCAGTTCAAAATTTAAAAATTACGGCTGCCATTAAAGAACGTGGGCAGGATGATATTGATCGTGTACTGGAAGTGGTGAATCTTACTCAAAGAAAAAATTCGCCGTTCAGTTCTTATTCTTTGGGTATGAAACAACGGCTTGCCATAGGAGCTGCTTTGCTGGGCAACCCCGATGTGCTGGTTTTTGATGAGCCTACCAATGGCCTCGATCCTGTGGGTATTGCAGAAATTCGTTCACTCATAAAAAAATTATCTCATGATGGAAAGACCATTATTATGGCAAGCCATTTATTGGATGAAGTAGAAAAAGTATGCACCCATGTGGCCATATTAAAACAGGGCGATTTAATGGCATCGGGTAATGTAAATGAAATTTTTGTTCACGAAGATATTGTAGAGCTGGCAGCAGAAAACCTCGATCAACTGGATAATGTATTAAGCGGTTTACCCGGTTATACAAAAAAGAACAGGGAAGATGGTTCCATTCAGTTATTCTATCCACAGGGGCAGGTAAAGCTGGATGAAATCAATTCTTTTTGTTTTACAAATGGGGTGATACTAAATCAGCTTCATATGAAAAAGAAAAGCCTGGAAAGTAAATTCTTTGAACTCACTAACTAATCCATTCAAAAAAAAATATTTAACATGCAATCCTTATTAAAAATTGAATGGCTTAAAATAAAACATTACACCGCATTTAAAATACTCAGTATATTTTTTGTAGTGGGTGTGGTACTTACCAACTATATTGTATTTAGTGTAAATAAAAATATAGTTGGCAACATCAATACTGCAGGGCTGGTGGCTGCTTTTAAACCTTACAGTTTTAGCAATACCTGGCAAACCACCAGTTATGCTACCGGTTTTTTATTAATTCTGCCGGCGTTGCTTATTATAATTTTAATTACCAATGAGTTTAGTTTTCGCACCAGCAGGCAGAACATTATAGATGGATGGAGCAGGCAGCAGTTTATAGAAGTAAAAATGGCGTTGGCATTAATTGTTTCCATATTCAGTACGCTCTTGGTATTAATAACTGCCGCAGTGTTTGCTTTATTTTCCGATACCGATTTTTCCCTAAATGGGTTTGATCATGTGGGGTATTTCTTTTTAAAATCGTTTTCATATAATATGATTGCAGTGCTGGTATCTGTACTCATCAGGCGCACCGGTTTTGCCATTGGTCTATATTTTATTTACCTGGGGGCCGAAAATATTATCTCACAATTGCTGGATGTATGGAGTATGAAGCTGCGGGCAGATCATGGCATCGACCTTGGCAGCATGGGCGATTACCTGCCTATGAATGCTTCTGACGGGCTGCTGACTTTTCCGGACAATCCGTTAAAATCTATGGCAAAATCTGTTTTGCCCACCGATTATTACTGGTTGGTTATTGGGTTTGCAGTGTTTTATTTATTGTTCTTTATCTGGTTCAGCAGGAGAAAGTTTATCAAATCTGATCTGTAGCACCGGTAGATTTTTTACTCAGCTCTGCCAGCGCAGCATCTATACCGGGATATAAAAAAGTAAATCCTTCGTTTCTTATTTTGGTACAACTCACAGTGGTACTCTTTAGTACTTCTTCACTCCTGGTGCCCAGCATTAGCTTTAATATAAATACCGGCACATGCAGGGAAATATAAAAAGAGCCTTTTATTAGTTGTGCTAATTTAAGGGTAAGTTCTTTATTGCTTACTGGTGTTGGAGCCACTGCATTATAACTCCCATGCATAGACGCATTTTCAATGGCATGCAGAAACATCCTGCACAGGTCATCTATATGTATCCAGCTTACTATTTGTTTTCCGTTGCCCAATATACCTGCTACCCCCATTTGTATCGGTTTTTTAAATTCTGCCAATGCGCCGCCGTCATTACTCAATACAATCCCTGTTCTTAATTTGCAAACCCTTATGCCAAGGGCTGTTGCGGGCTCAATACTATCTTCCCATAATTGGCAGGTGCGCCCAAGAAAACTGTCATCTGCAGGATCTTCTTCTGTAAAAGCAAAGCCGGGCTGTTTATCTGATCCATACCATCCAATAGCAGAAGAACTGACGATGGCTTTTACCGAATGCGAATGTGCTTTTAATGTATCTACAATCAGTTTGCTGCTTTGCGTTCTGCTTTCTTCAATTTCTTTTTTATAGGCATCGGTCCATTTTTTATCTACAACCCCGGCGCCTGCCAAATGAATGATAAAGTCTGCTGATTGCACAGCCTTCACATCAATGGTTTGTTTTTTTACATCCCATATGGCATATTGAATGTTTGAATCAGCGGCTGTTTGCGGAATTGTTCTGGTGAGAACAATCACTTTAAATCCTTTTGATAACAGGTATTTGCTGAGTGTTTTTCCCACCAACCCGGTTCCCCCGGTAATTAAAATTGTCTGCATAGTATAAATGTATCTATTATATTGGGTCACATTGTTAAACAACCCTTGTATTTTAACTATTTAATCTGAAGCGGCAAGCCTTTTTCTACGTAAATTTATCTAAATGTATTACCACATGAAACGAATTCATCTACTTATTTGTTCGATTATATTTTTATTCTTTGCCCCCTCTGTTTCAGGGCAAAATATCACCTATTCTGTAGTGCACAATGAAAGTGCCCGGGATGCCAATTTTGAAATATTGGGAAAAGTGGGAGATAATTTCCTGGTGTTTAAAAGTATCAGGTGGAGAAATATTATACAGGTGTTTGATAAAAATATGAAAGAGTTGAGTAATGAGCGCCTGAAACAATTACCGGACGAAATATTAAACGCCGATTTTATTACTTATCCCGATTATTTTATAATGGTGTATCAGTATAAAAGAAATTCGATTGTTTATTGTGATGCAATTAAGATGAATGCCAACGGACAAACGATAGGCGATATTACCAGTATAGATACTGTAAGGGTTGGTATGCAATCGGGGAGTAATATTTTCAGTACTGTTTATAGCGAGGATAAAAAAAATGTGCTGATTTATAAAATGCACGAAAAAAATGACCGGCTTCATGTGGTTACCAAATTATATAATAATAATCTGCAATTGCAGGATAGTACCCGTTCTGTAATTCCTTTTAACAATAGAAAAGAATCGTTCAGCCCGTTTCAAATAACCAATGATGGCACTATCTTTTTTACCAAGGAAACACAATCCGGTTCAAGAGAAAATATCAGCGAACTGGAAGTGATTACCAATAAAGCAAAATCCAATGTTTTTAAATCAAATGCTATCAACCTGCAAAAAAAATATATTGATGGCGTACAGATAAAAATAGATAACCTCAATAATAATTTTATCATTAATTCTTTTTATTACCAGCAGAAAAGATCAGGAAGTATTGAGGGTCTTTTTTCTGCTATCGTAAACAGGGCAACAGATTCTGTAAAAACATATTTCAATCTCTTTGATGATTCTCTAAGGTTAAAAATTTCCAGTAGCGGACAATATCGCACAGCTTTTGATAATTTATTTTTAAAAAATATTTTTGTAAAAAGGGATGGTAGTTATGTATTGATTGCAGAAGATTATTCAACACAAACAATTGGTATGAACAATTCCTGGAACCGCTGGGATTATTTATATGGCAATCCTTACTCTTTAAACAACGATTATTATTACTGGAACA
>JBBRFX010000063.1:0-19505 GCA_038241275.1 Chitinophagales bacterium | reverse complement strand
TAATGATATTCCCGTAAAATCTACAGAGCTCACTGCTCCACGTTTGGTATTGGGAGGCGCTTACCAGTTCAATATAGGAAGCAGTGTGCAATTATTAACCGAAGCCAATGTTGATTTTACTTTTGATGGAAAACGTAATACTGTTCTTAGCGGAAATACGGTAAGTGTAGATCCTCACCTCGGTTTGGAAGCAGCTATTAAAGAAGTGTTTTTTGTAAGAGCAGGCATCACTAATTTTCAAAAAGCATTGGCAGATGGTGATACACTGAATCAGAAAAAAGTATGGATTTACCAGCCAAGCCTGGGTGCTGGTTTTAAAATAAACAATGTGTATCTCGATTATGCTTTTTCTAACCTGGCCAATCAATCCAATCCATTGTTTACTCATGTATTTTCCCTGAGAATAAATTTTGTAAAAAAAGAAGACTAATTAAAAATTATAACATCATCCATGATGAAAAAAATACTTATTGCAGTTTTAGTGTTAATGTCGGTAAATGCATCTGCACAGTTAAACAATAGCTGGATAGACTATAATAAAACTTATTATAAATTTTACCTGGCTAAGGATACGCTTTGCCGTATTCCCCAATCTGTTTTGGCATCTGCAGGAATATCTGCTGTGAATGCAGATCATTTTCAATTGTGGCGAAACGGGCAACAGGTTCGTTTATATACTTCTGTTGTTGGTGCACCGCTTGGAGCATCGGATTATATTGAATTTTGGGGAGAATTGAATGATGGCAAGGCCGACAAGCAATTATACCGGGAAGCCGATTTTCAATTAAATGACCGGTATAGTCTTGAGACAGATACAGCAGCTTATTTTCTTACAGTAAATTCAGCCGGAGCAAACCTTAGGTACACTGCCGCCACTAATACTGCTCCAAGCGCTGCAACACCGGATGCTTATTTTATGCGTTCGATAGATGTTTATTTCAACAAAATTATTAATAGAGGTTATGCCAACCGTGTGGGGGAGTATGTTTATTCTTCTTCTTATGACGAAGGAGAAGGATTTACTTCCGGAGATATTATACCTTCAAACCCTTTGCAGAACAGGTTTTTGCAAATGAATACTTATTCTGCCGGTCCGGCCAATAGTTTTTCTGTAAGGGTAAATGCTGCCGGTAATGCAGAAAATACCAGAAATCTTAAAATAAATGTGGGAGGCCCTTCTGGCACGGAAGTTTATAATGTTGGGATGCCTTTTTTCACTTACAGAAAAGCAGTTGCAAGTAATTTACCCCTGAGTTTATTAGTTAGTACCAGTGAGGTAATGATTGCAATAACCAATACTTCCTCTATATCTACAGACAGGATGGTAGTAGCGAGTATGGGTATTACCTTTCCGTCTACTTTTAATTTTAATAATCTAAAGCAGTTTTACTTTGAGTTAGGGCCATCTGCTACAGGAAATTATTTGAATATCAGCAACTTTAATACAGGGTCTGTTCAACCAATTTTGTATGATATGACTAATGGCAGGCGATACCTGGGCGAGATTGCTTCTACTGCCGGCAGGGTAAAATTTGTTCTGCCTTCTTCTACAAATGCAGTAAGGAAATTTATGCTCATCAGCAATGAAGCCAGTAATGTAAATATTATTACCGGGCTTGCTGGTAAAACATTTGTAAACCTGACCAATACGGCCAACCAGGCCGATTATCTGATTATAAGTAATAAAGATTTGTATAATGATGGAAATAATCACAACTATGTAGAAGATTACAGGGCTTACCGTTCTTCAGTAAACGGAGGAAGCTTTGTAACCAAAACTTATAATATTGATGAGCTTACAGATCAATTTGCATTTGGTATAAAAAATCACCCGGGTTCTATAAGAGACTTTATCCATTATGCTGATAGAAATTTTGCCATTAAACCAAAATATGTTTTTATCATAGGAAGGGCGGTTGATTATATAGATAACATTCGAAATAAAGATAATGCCCTTTTAGGAAAACTTAACCTGGTGCCTACGTTTGGCTGGCCGGCATCAGATATTTTATTGAGTTCAGAACCCGGAACTATTGTACCTGTAACACCAATAGGTAGAATTGGGGTAATCAATGGTACAGAAGTAAACAATTACCTTCAAAAAGTAATTCAATATGAAGCGGCTCAAAAAATGTCAAGCCCTTATATAGCAGATAAGGCATGGATGAAAAAAGCTTTGCATGTGGCCGGTGGTAAGGATAGTTCAGAAAACGGAGCTTTTTTAGTGTATATGAACGGCTACAAACGCATTTATGAAGACAGTTTGTTAGGCGGCCTGGTAGAAACTTTTTCTAAGACTGCCACCGGCGCTGTGCAGCAAGCCAGCAGCCAACGTATTGAACAACTTTTTGATAACGGGTTAGGATTAATAGGATATTTTGGGCATTCATCTGCAAGTACATTTGAATATAATCTTAGTGACCCTAATATTTATACTAACACGGGTAGATATCCTTTCTTTAATGTAAGTGGGTGCAGTGCAGGTAATTTCTATAATTTCGACCCTAGCAGGATTTCCGTAATGCCAACAATTTCAGAAAAATATATTTTAACAGCTCAAAAAGGAAGTATCGGCTTTTTGGCAGATAGCCATTTTGGGATACCTCCTTTCTTAAATTTTTATAATACTAATTTTTACACGCAGTTTAGTAAAACCTTGTATGGCAACTCAGTGGGCAACCAGATAAAAGCGGTAATTCAAAATCTTGGAGGAATGAATCCAAACCTTGATTATTATACACGCATCCATCTGGAAGAGATTTCATTGCACGGTGATCCTTATATTCGTATTAATACCTCTGCCAAACCCGATTATGTAATTGAAGAACCCCTGGTAAAAATCAGCCCCAATATTATTTCGGTTGCAGATGTAAATTTTAGTTTGAAAGTGGGTATGCAAAATATCGGAAAAGCAACAGGTGATTCTATATGGGTTTCTATAAAAAGAAAATTGCCCAATGATACCATCCGGGTTTTATTCAACCAATTAATTCCTGCAATCCGCTTTGAAGATTCGGTAGTACTTACAGTGCCAATCAATCCGGTTACTGACAAAGGGCTTAATCAAATATTGGTATCATTGGATTATACCAATAAAGTAGATGAATTATATGAAACCAATAATACCATTACAAAAGATTTTTACATTTTTGAAGACGAATTACGTCCTACATTCCCATACAATTTTTCTATCATCAATCAGCAGAACCTCACATTTGTAGCCAACACTGCCAATCCTTTGGGTGTAAACCGTCAGTATTCGATGGAGATTGATACTACCGAACTATTTAACTCATCTTTTAAGAAAGTGTATAGTACCAGCGGAATTGGAGGTATTGTGCAGTTTACACCTTCTAATATTACCTATACAGACAGTACAGTTTATTACTGGAGGGTTGCCATGATTCCCACAGGCACCAATCCTTTAATATGGAATGGATTTTCATTTATATACCTTCCAAACAGTACCACAGGTTTTAATCAGTCGCATTATTTTCAGCACCTAAAATCAACTTATAATAATATAGCACTGCAACCCGGTAGAAAATTTGTGTATCCGTCGCTTGCAAGAAGTCTTACGATAAGAACAGGATTGCATCCGTTTGTTGGCTACGACAGGATTAATGTGAACCTGGATTTTGACCAATTAGAATTATATGGTTGCAGAATTAATTCTTTGCAGTTTTATGTTTTTGATACCGTAACACTTCGTCCATGGGTTAACAGGAATGTTTCTCCTACAGAAGCAATGTATGGAAGTGGCAGGCTATGTGCCAATGGTACCGATACAACCCGCAGGTTTTTTGAATTCTCTTATGGAAACCCCGGTGGTGTGCCTTACCGTAAACGTGCAATTGATTTTATTGACAATGTGCCAAATGGAATGTATGTGGCCATAACTAATTACGGTAACACACTAAATAATACTTCTTTTATTAATCAATGGATGAATGATACCACCACTTTGGGATCCGGAAATTCATTATACCATAAACTTAAATCCATTGGGTTTACTCAAATAGATAGTTTTACTAAAAACCTGCCTTTTCTTTATTTCTTTAAAAAAGGGAGTAACAGTTTTACACCAATACAGGAAATAGGACCAACCGATACAGTTCAGATTGTGCGAAGTATTTTATTGAATTCACTCATACCAAATGGTACCATTGAAAGCCCATTGTATGGCCCGGCCAGGTCGTGGAATGAACTGCACTGGCGTGGGTTTAGCAATGATCCGGCTCCAACAGACACAACAAAAATACAAGTGTGGGGTTTTAGAAATGATGGAACCTCAGCTCTAATGGCAACGGTTGCCCCGGCAAGAGATACCTCATTGAGTTTTATTAATGCCAACCAGTATCCTTATCTAAAACTAAAAATGCTGAATAAGGATGATATTAATATTACGCCTCATCAACTTAGTTATTGGAGAGTAAATGCCAGCCTTGCTCCAGAAGGAGCAGTAGCACCAAATGTATTCTATCAAATGAGTGCAGATACCGTAGACCAGGGGCAATTGATAAATTTTAGTTTGGCATTTAAAAATATCAGCCAAACTCCTTTTGACAGTATGCTGAGGGTAAAAATTATTATTACAGACAGAAATAACGTTCCGCATAACATAGAAATACCAAAGCGTAAAGCTTTGATTGCGGGCGATACTTTAACAGTTACCTATTCTATAGATACCCGTAATTTTCCCGGCGCCAATACATTGTTTATAGACTTTAACCCCGATAACGACCAACCGGAGCAGTTGCACTACAATAATGTTTTGTATAAAGATTTTTATGTAAGAGAAGATAACTACAACCCTTTATTGGATGTAACTTTTGATGGGGTACATATTCTTAATAAAGATATAGTATCGTCCAAGCCTAATGTGCTTATTAAATTAAAAGATGAAAGCCGGTTTCTCGAATTAAAAGATACTTCTTTGATGAAAGTGCAGGTTCGTTTTCCAGATCAAACATTACATGAATATCATTTTGGAGACAGTATGGTATTTATACCTGCCAACCTTGGCGCAGGGGAAAATACAGCCAGGATAGACTTTAAACCTTATTTCCCCGAAGATGGTGAATACGAATTGATCGTTTCCGGTAAAGACGTGAATGGAAATAAAGCCGGTGCCCTTGATTATCATGTAAGCTTTAACGTTATTAACAAGCCGATGATATCTAACCTGCTCA
The DNA here is from genome assembly GCA_038241275.1 of Chitinophagales bacterium. Classification (GTDB taxonomy): domain Bacteria; phylum Bacteroidota; class Bacteroidia; order Chitinophagales; family Chitinophagaceae; genus Ferruginibacter. The sequence goes on along the minus strand of JBBRFX010000063.1, from coordinate 14,313 downwards.
ATTATCCAAATCCATTTACCAGTTCTACAGCATTTGTATTTACTGTAACCGGTACCGAAATACCGCAGAATATCCGCATACAAATATTAACCATTACCGGTAAGGTGGTAAGAGAAATTACCAAAGACGAATTAGGCCCAATTCATATAGGAAGAAATATTACCGAGTTTAAATGGGATGGTACCGATATGTATGGACAAAAACTTGCTAACGGCGTCTATATATATAGGGTGCTTACCAATTTAAATGGTAAATCGCTGGATAAATACCGTGCAGAAGGAGATAATACGGATAAATTCTTTAATAAAGGATATGGAAAAATGTACCTGATGAGGTAAAAATTTCCATTATCGCAAAAGAACGAAAGGCTGCTTATTAACAGGCAGCCTTTTTCTATTTACTTTTGCAGCCAAAATCAGAACATCAGCAATATGGCTAAAATAGCAATCAATATAACAACCGGCAGTTTGCAAAAGGAAGAAATAATTGTAGGAATAGATTTGGGTACAACCAACAGCCTGGTAGCCATTATTCATCCTGAAACAAAAAAGCCTGTAGCATTAAAAGAGCATGACAGCAGCTCTTTGGTACCATCCGTTATTCATTTTGATGATATGGGAAATATCACAGTGGGCGAAGCTGCAAAAGAATTTTTAATTACTGCGCCGCAGCAAACGATTTTTTCTGCAAAAAGATTAATGGGTAAAAGTTACAGCGACCTTAAGAGCCATGCCGGCACATTTACATATAAAATTATTGATGATAATACAGAGAGCCTTGTAAAAGTGCAGGTAGGTAATGTATTTTATACTCCGGTAGAACTGTCTTCTTACATATTAAAAGAACTTAAAAAAAGAGCGGAGCATATTTTAAAAACACCCGTGAATAAAGCAGTAATTACGGTGCCTGCTTATTTTAACGATGCTCAGCGGCAGGCCACCCGTGATGCAGGCAGGTTAGCAGGCCTGGATGTATTGCGTATTATTAATGAACCCACGGCTGCCAGCCTCGCCTATGGACTTGGGTTGGATAAAGCAACACATAAAATTATTGCTGTGTATGATTTGGGCGGAGGCACATTTGATGTTTCCATTCTGCGATTGTCCGGCGGTATTTTTGAAGTGCTCTCTACTCATGGCGATACCTATTTGGGAGGTGATGATATGGACAATGCTATTTTGCAATATTGGTGCGAACAGGGAGGAATTACAACAGAAGAATTGTATCAGAATAAATCTTTTGCACAGGCACTGCGTTTAAAAGCCGAGGAAGCAAAAAAGCACCTATCCGCTAACGATAGTTATACCGCCAACCTGAATGGGGATACCTTCATGATCTGCAAACAAACCTTTGAATCGTTGATTGAGTCTTTGGTAGAAAAAACGATCAACAGTTGCCGCAGTGCATTAAAGGATGCATCCCTTAAAACCAGTGAGATTGATACTATTGTAATGGTTGGTGGAAGCACAAGGGTTCCGTTGGTAAAAGAATCGGTGAGTAGTTTTTTTGGAAAAGCTGTTAATGATTCTGTAAACCCTGATGAAGTGGTGGCACTTGGGGCAGCTATCCAGGCAGATATTTTAGCGGGCAATAATAAAGACACGTTATTGTTAGACATTACACCGCTTAGCCTTGGTATTGAAACCGCTGGTGGGTTAATGGATGTATTGATTCCACGAAATGCAAAAATTCCTACCAAAGCTGCCAGGCAATATACTACACAGGCAGATGGGCAACCTGGCATGCGCATCAGCGTATTTCAGGGCGAAAGAGACCTTGTGGCAGATAACCGAAAGTTGGCGGAATTTAACCTGAAAGGAATTCCGGGCATGCCTGCAGGAATGCCAAAAGTAGAAGTTAGTTTTTTGATAAATGCCGATGGCATATTAACGGTTACAGCCAAAGAATTAAGGAGTGGAGTAGAACAAAGCATTGAAGTAAAACCACAATACGGTATTACTGATGCTGATGTAGAGAAAATGTTGATGGATTCTATCAGCAATGCCAAAGATGATATTGCAGCAAGGGCGCTGGCCGAAGCAAGAACAGAGGGTGAACAACTTTTAAAAACCACCGAAAGATTTTTACATAAGAATGCAGCTCAATTAACAAAGGAAGAGCTATTGCAAACTGCTGCTGCTATGCAAGCCTTGCAACTATCAATAACTATGGATGATAAAAATCTGATTCATTCAAAAACCGAAGAGTTGAATGATATTTCGAGGCCTTACGCAGAGCGTGTGATGGATTTGGCCGTGGCACAGGCAATGAAGGGCAAGACAATATGATTAAGGACTTTTTAATATAGAGTCTAAAATGAGATTAATAGAGTCGCCCAGGTTTTGTGAATAGAGCCTGCTTCCAGGTTCATTGAAATGAATATCATCTACAAAATATTCATTTTCATATATTTTGTCATCTTCAAAATGAAGATGTTTTAAATGAAATTCAATGGCAAGACTTGAAAATATTGAGTCAGCTTTTTTATCAAAAGCATTTTGCTTTTTCGCCGGGGAACTTCTAACGGGAGGAGACACAAATATCACCATGCTTCCTTTTTGTTGCAATGCAGTGATGCAATTTCTAAAATAAGCAATGGCATTATCCGATATTTCCCCACTCTCTTCCTCAGCATTATAAATACCAATTGCTTTAGTATGTGTATGTTGATGAATATTTAGAAATCCTTTGTAAATATTATGTTCAAATAATGGATAACTTTTTCCTTTTACAAATAATGAAGTGCGGTTGTATTCATCAAAAAAACTATATTTTGTAAATGGAAAAACCTTTATCAGGCTGGTAAAGAAACCTGCCTGGTTCATGTGCTTTTTAATTGTATCGTTATGCAGGAAATATAAATAATGAAACCTTGTTTGTAAGATATTGTTTTTTAAAAGTGCACCATTGTCTAATGAAATGATGACAAGCTTTGGTGCTTTGTGCTGATTCAAATATATATTGGAGGTTAACATTATTTCCTCAGCATCTGCTCCACCAAACCCAAAATTATAACTATTAAGTTTTGTTACAGAATCCACATAGTAAGGATTAATAGCAAAGTGTACCCTTGAATTGCCCAGGTAAATAATATCATAATTGGTTTTGCCATTTAGCAATTCATCTGTTTTTTCAAAGAAAAGGGTTTGCCATCTTTTTTTGTAAATATTATCAAATATCATCCCTGCGGCAAATGCTGCCACAATGCTAATGATAAACACAATAAAAAGCCGCCTGATATACATCTTAAAATTGAAAATAAATAAAACTGGATTTCTGAAATACTCCAAAAAAAATAATCAATAAAATTGAGCTGGAAAATATAAATATATCTATATTTTTTTTAAAATTAAGATCAAACATTTTAGGTGTTGTAAATTTTTCTATAAGGAACATGTAAGCAATCATGCAAAAAGAAAATGCCAGAGAAAAGTTGCCTAATTCAATATTTACTCCGGGTACTTCAAGTATATTTTTAAAAGATATTGCTTTAAAATCTACACTTTTATAAATTATTTGCACAGCATTATTTATGGAACTTGCCCGAAAAAATATCCATGCAAATGCTACACAGGTACAAGTTAACAACCATGCAAAAAAAGCAGGAATTGAAATGGCGAAATATTTTTTAATATTATCATATATCAATGTGTAAATACCATGCAATAGCCCCCAAACAATAAATGTCCATCCGGCTCCATGCCAAAATGCACTTACAATAAAAGTTATAAGCAAGTTTAAATCCTTCCTAAGCCGGCCTTTTCTGTTTCCTCCCAGCGGAATATACACATAATCCCTAAACCAGCTTGAAAGGGAAATATGCCATCGCCTCCAGAACTCTCTTATATTTGCGGATTGGTAAGGCCGGTTAAAGTTTAAGCTAAGATTTATGCCCATGCACCTTGCTGCACCTATCGCAATATCTGTATAACCCGAAAAGTCGGCATAAATTTGAATACTGAAAAAAAATATAGCCAGCCAGGTAGTTAGCGTTCCGGCTTGTGTGGGATTGCTAAATACTGCATCTGAAAAATGCCCAATTCTATCTGCAATTACCAGCTTTTTAAAAAAACCCCATGCCATCAATCTCAGTCCCTCATATAATTTTTGAGAAGAGAATTTTTGTTCTTTAAAAAACTGTGGGAATAAATTTTGTGGTCTTTCAATTGGCCCCGCCACCAATTGAGGGTAAAACATAACATAGAGTGCATAATATCCTGCATGCCTGATTGCTTTTTGCCTGCCCCTGTACACTTCAATAGTATAGCTCATTGATTGAAAAGTATGAAAGGAAAGTCCGATGGGTAAAATCCAATGCAACAAAATAAAATCGCTTCCTGTTATCTGGTTAATGTTGCTTATAAAAAAATCGTAGTATTTAAACAGGCCTAAGAGTAAGACGTTGGCAATGATACTTATTGTGAGCCAGAATTTTTTATTCAGTTTTATTTCAATAAGCAAGCCTGCAAAATAATCTATAATTATGAGGAAGAACAGGATTAATAAATAGGAAGGGATAAAGGCAGCATAAAAAAAACAACTGGCCAATAAAAGCAATAACCACCGGAATTTATAGGGAACTAAAAAGTATAATACAGTTACAATCGGAAAGAAAATTATAAATTCAATGGAATTGAAAAGCATATTTATATTCTTTTTGTCTTGTAAAAAACAATAATGAAAATATAAAGTATAAAAACAAGGGCGCTAATGTACATTGCAATCTTAATATGAGTGGGTTTAAACAAAAGCACTATTTCATTCTTCCCTTTATTTACCGGCACAGCCATGAAATTAAATCCTTCCTGACCCACTTTTTGTATAACTCCATTTTTTGCATAAATCCAATGAGGGTATTCATTTTGAAGCACAACCAGTTTTGATGTGCTGTCAGCAACTACCCTGATCCTGATTTCATTGGGTGAGAAATTTAATATCGTTATGTCGGCATTCCCTTCATTTGTATATAAAAAAGGTTTTTCAAAATATTTTGCCCCAGCTTCACCCAAAGTGCTGTCAAAAAAGGTACGCATATTATTTAGTTGAATGGGGTAGGGCATTTCTTTCGTCGTGCCTATCTGCTTATTGTACATGCTCCAGTTTCCTATTAAAGCATTCTCAGAGGCAGGAATGGTATCATTGTTTTTAACAGGTTGCAAAGGAGGAATAGGAATACCCTTTGGAGATAAATTTATTACGGATTGCAAATGTGAAACAGTCGTTTTGCCAACACCCGTGTATGGAATATTTAATAAGGAGCTAAGAATAATATCTGCAATAAGTAAAAACCGAAGCATCCTTATTTTTTTAGATTGCATACTTCTGTAAACGAGGCTCAGTAGTATTAACTGGATAAATCCCTGTATCAATAGAGCATCATAAAAACTTATCGTATCAATTATATATTTTGTCTTTTCTGGAAAGCCCTTAAAAGATTGAATATTGGCAAGGTTAAATAAAATGCTTTGGTTATTGATGATAATATTGTACAGTGCCCAGCAACAACAAGTAATAAGAATAATACCCAAAATATAACTTATCCATTTTAATTTATTTGATTCGTTATTTTGCTCATTACTAAAATATTTATTCAATTCAATTGCAGCTACAATAATAAAAGCAATGATGGCAAATATTCTAAACTCCCCGGCTAATCTTACATACCCAATAAATGGAATATAATGGTGAGCAAATATTTTTACAGGGCCACCGGCAGATAGTAATGCAAAAGTTAAACCCAGGAAAAGTAAAAATTTTTGCCATCTGCTTTTTTTACTAACAACCGCAACTACTAAAAATAACAAAAAAGTTAAACTGAAATAGCTGTTTCTTAAAGTAAGTTCGGTATCAAAGAAGGCATTGTTTTTTACTGTAGAAAAAGGGAGCAGTAAACTTATCCATGTTTTAATATTACTGGAATGAGGCAGAGAGGATTCCAGACTTATTTTTTCGCCCCGTATAAAATGCGGTATGATATCCGAATAACCAGCTATGATGCCTGCCGATAATAATACCATTGCCAATATAAAAAAAAGCTGAGTAGTGCAATACTGTAACAGCCTCTTTTTGAAATGCGTGCCCTGATCATTTTTAAAAAAAGAAAAAAATAGTATTGCTAAAAAAAAATAAAAAGCACCAATAATTAATCCAGGGTGTGCCGAGGCAATGAAAAGATAAAATAGTAATACACTGGTAAGTGTAGTGGTTACTGTTCTTTTGTGAATTAGATTTAAATAACTCCAAAAGCACCATGGTAAAAAAGCAGAAGCACTTATCCAGTTAAAATGCTGCAAGTGTGCAATATGGTAACCGCAACACATAAAAGCAAGGCCGGTTAAAATGCAGATATTTTTATTTTGTATCCAATGCCCCGAAAGTTTATACATACCCCATCCTCCCAACAAAATATATAATAACAATTCCAGCGTAAAGCTATAGGCATTATACCCCACAGTACCAGCAATGAGCCAAGTAACAGGACTCCAATAACCGGCATTCATATCGCCATACTGTGGAATGCCGAAATTGATATATGGATTCCATAAAGGCAGATAACCAGCATGAATACTTTCGCTCATAAAAAATTTAGCAGGAAAGTAATTGGAGAAAGCATCATTTTTTATATAAAAGAAAAAACCGGAGATGGGCAAAAAAGCAATAAATAAAACGATAGCAAACAGGATAAGTGTTTTAAAATCAAACCTGCCTGAATTTTTTATTTGTTGCATTCTTTTTTTAAATATAGATGGAAGCGATAAATTATTTCCCTTTTGGCTTACTGTCTATTTACAGGTATTATTAAAAATTAATTGTTTTGTTTACCAGGAATAACGGTCTTTTTTTTGTTTCTGTAAAAAGACTTGAAATATATTCTCCCAGCAATCCAATGGCCAGTAATTGGGTACCGCCTAAAAGCATTATAGCAATGATGATGGATGCCCAACCCTGTACTGTGTTGCCTCTGAAATATGTTATGAGTGCGTAAATAGCAAAAGTAAAAGCAGCTAAAGAAATAATACTCCCTACAAGTAAGGCTACCCTAAGAGGTTTGAAACTGAAGGAAATAATGCCTTTGAGTGCAAGTTTACACATTTTAATAAAAGAATATTTTGTTTTGCCATGTAACCGTGCAGGCGCATCAAAGTTAATAGTGGCAGTTTTGAAACCTATCCAGCTAAATATTCCTCTTAAAAAAAGTTCCCTTTCTTTGAATTGCAAAATGCTTTCCAATACCTTTCGGTTAAATAATTTAAAATCTGCAACATTGGGTTCAACCCTTGTGTCAGAAATTAAATTGATAAACCAGTAAAATATAATTGATAATAATTTTTTTACGGGGCCAATATTTTGAGTGGATATTCTTTTAGTTTGAACAAGATCAAATCCCTCCTGCATTTTTAAGAGCATTTGCGGGATAAAGGAAGGCGGATGTTGAAGGTCTCCATCCATAATAACAATTAAATCTCCGGATGCATTTTGCATGCCGGCCATTAAAGCGTTTTGGTGACCGAAATTGCGGCTAAAAGAAATGCATTTAATGCGGGAGTCATTACCGGATAGCTGCTCAATTATATGAAAAGTATCATCCGTGCTGCCATCATCCATAAAAATCAGTTCATATTTTTCCTTTACAAAAAAGTCTAGTTCATTACAAAGAAGTTGAATGTTTTCTGCTTCATTATAAACTGGAATTATGATACTTATTAATTGCACTTACTTATATTAAGGGGTGGCTATAGAGTTTAAAAATATATATAAAAATCAAAACTAAGGTAAATGCAATTTGTTTTGAACACCAAATTGATTTTCTAAAACCTGCCGGAATGTAAAGATGGGTGTCATTGAATCATTAAAATTGCTGTAATTTTTGCCAGGAAGGTATACGGCATTTAGAATTCCATATTTCACTGCATCGGGGAACCTTTCTTCGGCTTCCCTATATCCATGATCTCCCTGAATAACGATTATTACATTTTTGCCGGCTTTTTTAAATATTGTATCTACCATTTTCATCAATTCATTATTGGCATATTTTGTATAACTGGTAAAATTTGTAATTGTTTTTTCAAATCCGTTATAATTATACATGTCTTTAACAGAATGCTCCTTTCCACTGCTGTCATAAATGATTGGGGGGTGAGGCATCATGAAATGAAAATAATTAAAAGAAGGCACATTAAAATTGGGAAAACTATCCATTAAAAGATTAAAATCTGTCTGTAGTGTTGCAAGATCACTTTTTATATTGGAGCTCCATGATTTTTTTAAACAGCTAAGATCAATATTCCGGTTAGCCAGAAAAAAATCTGGTTCAAAGCCATTGTAAAACCTGTTGAAAAAGGTGGCAGAAGTTAGTACATTATCAAGGTGGTAATTGAGGTTGAACTGCAACGGAGAAGCTGCGCCTTGTATATTAAATACAGAATAGTTCCTAATTATATAACCGTTTTTTTCAAAACTTTTCAACAACATTGGTTGCTCAATATTTTTTAAGGCAATTAGTTTCTTCTTATATTCTTTTATAGTATTATCATGGATATATTCCAGAGGTTTTAAACTTAGGGTAGAAGAAATTGAGTAATAAGTTTCTTCGTAAAGTGAATGTGCATTACCCGTTACAAAAAACCCTTTTTCTTTTAAGAAAGAATTCAATTGCACATTATCATATGTCATATACTTTTTTAGTATCGTGTCCGAAGGATACATATCCAGTAATAAAAAAAATATGGAAGGCTTAGGCCTATTTGAAAAACTGATGGTATTTGTTGATGCTGATAAATATTTATTTTCTTTTTTTACTGAAAAAATAAATGCAACAGAATCATACACTAAAAGCAGGATACAGTAAACTAGCCAAAACTTCAACAATTTAATAGTTATACTTTGGCTTAGCTTGCTGCATATTATTGATATGATTATACACACTGCAAGGAAACCAATTATTAATTTAGTATCTACAACGGTAACCGGATTTACTAGTCGGATAGCAGCAGCCGTGTCTATGATAGTACCAAAAAATAAAAAAATAAACAGGATGGTTGAAAACGCAAGTGTATACCGGTCTTTATTTTTAAAAATTTTATATCCTGCAAAATAGGCCAATGCTGTTACAACGGCATATTTAAGTAATTGCATAAAGCATTTAAATGGTTCAATAAAATAAAACAGGTCTGAGGAGAAATGAACAAAGAAATAGATGAGTACCAGGAATGGGATAAATAAAATTCGCTTATTGTTCATTTTGTTTTAGAATAAAATGTACAAGAACCCGGTTGTTGAAAAAATGATGTTCTTTTAAAATATTAAACTTTGTTTTAAATGATTCCATGAAATTTTCCCAGTTGTACCATTCATAAATATCTTTTCGGGCTAATAACAATAATTTTACTTTTGGATCGTCTTTTGGAACAAATTCAATTACCAGCTCATTACAGGTATTGGCAAAAAAATCTGCCAGCATATTAAATTGAATTTGATTGCTGATAGCAAGATGATGAACTAATGCCAAAGCTAAACCAATGTCTGCGTGCAAGCGTTCCTTTAATGCCTGTCTTTCCATATTGTTCCATCCCAAAGCAGGTGTAGGCTGGCTGAGGTTTGCAGTAAAGGAGTAGATATTGTTAACTTTTTTTTCTTTGCTTTGTAAGTATAGTTTATCTATAGATCTCATATCATCATCAAATGCAATAACCTGTTGTACTTTACCTGCTAATAGTTGCGAAAAGTAACCAGTATTGCATCCAAAATCTATCAACGTACTGTCTTTATATTTTTCGTTCACCCATTCATTTACAAACATTTCCTTTTCCTGTAAATACTGAGGGTCGATATTTTTTTCATAGTAGTCATTCCATTTGGTATGTAGTTTTGATTGGCTGAGTTTATTGATAATGGAGAATAATTGTTCTGCAAAATCCATCGAACTTTTCAGCGTGAACTTTTTTGAAATATTTTTTGATTCCTTGTCTTTTAATGTATTCCGTATTTTGCCCGGCAAAGCTAAAAAAAAGAGCGTATCAAAATTAAAAAAAGCTTTTGCAGGTAATAAGGAAAGACCTTTGTTTAATGAGATTCCATTAAGATTATTCATATAAATTTCATTGCCTGTGCTGTCGAAATATTTAACAAGAAGTATAGGCATATAAAAATTCTCACTGAATTGCTTGAATGCTTGCCAGGGTTGCGAAGGATTAAAAATTTCGAAAGACGATATATCAACAAAAATGGGTTTGTTTCCCTTAAATACAATATTGAATGGTGTTGCATCTTTTAATATCATTCCATACTTCAATGCCTGGAATTGTATTTTTAATGTAAGCAATGCTGCATCTTTCCATTGGTTAAATGTCCATTCGTATGGAAAAGAAACAAAAGGAATCTTTCGTGTTTTTAAAATGATGCTGTCATTGGGATAAATTAACTCTTCAAAAGGAATCACCCAGTTTTTTTTTATCAATTCATCCGCCAATCCGGATGATTTAAAATGATTATAGTGGGGTCGGTAAACGGAATATAATTCTCTGTAAATATTTTCATTTTCATCTTCAATTAAAAAAACTTTTGCAGCAGGATCTTTAAAGGATGCGAAATGATTAATTCTCCTCTTCAATTGCAGATGATTTGTTCTTTTTTTTGAAAAATTGTGATACAACAAACTTTATCCTTCTGAAAAAAATGCCTGCAGCAACCGCAACTGCCATCAACATTTGTATTAGCATACTGCCCGATCCTGGATCTATGTATAAAAAAAATAGTTGCATTTTTTATGTAAGTAGTTTAAAGGCTAAAGGTATGTTATGTTTCTTAATGCGGCTATCCTGTTCACATATTTACCGAGCATATCAAATTCAATATTCACTTTACTTCCCTGTTGCAGGGTTTGCATGTTAGTATGCTCATATGTGTAAGGTATAATGGCAACAGTGAAACTATTGTCTGTAATATTAAAAATGGTGAGGCTAATGCCATTGAGTGTAATAGATCCTTTTTCAATTATTAATGATGCAAATTTTTCATCCATCTCAAATATATACTCCCAGCTACCGTTTTTTTCTATAACGGCAGTGCAGGTAGCAGTGGTATCTACATGGCCTTGAACGATGTGACCATCCAGGCGGCCATTCATTTGCATGCAACGCTCCAGGTTTACAAGGCTTTCTTTTTTGAGCAAACCAAGGTTGGTTTTTTGCAGTGTTTCTGCTATTGCAGTTACTTTATGTAGTGTACCCTCAATAGCTTCTATAGTGAGGCAAACGCCATTATGACTAAGGCTTTGATCTACTTTAAGGTCTTGTGATAATGGAGACGCTATCCAAAAACTGAGATTCGTTCCGTTTTGCACTATATCTTTTACCAGCCCTGTTGTTTCTATGATTCCTGTAAACATGGGTCAAATTTCGGAAATTGTTAGAAGAATTTCTTTTTTTAAATAAAACTGTTATCTTTGCCCCCCTGTCAGAAGAAAAGACAGAATATTTTTCACATAAAGGAGGTATATACAATGCTTATTATCGATTCTAAAGATTGCGAAAACATAGACAAGGCACTCAAAAAGTACAAAAAGAAATTTGAGAAAAGTCGTGTTCTGTTGCAGTTAAGAGAAAGACAGGCTTTCATTAAGCCGTCTATCAGGCGTCGCACAGAAATGCTAAAAGCTGTTTACAAGCAGCAGTTGGCAGGTGGCAAATTTGATTAATCAGGTATTTAGGCCAGCAACATATTCAACTGATAACCGGTTATTACTAACTTTGGTTATCAGTTTTTTTATGCCACAATCTGTAGAATACTATATTAAAGACTTTCTTAATTACCTCCAATATCAGAAAAGGTATAGCAGGCACACTATTATTTCATATGAAACAGATCTGACTGCCTTCAGCCATTTTCTCCAAACTCAATATGGCGAAACCAGTATAGAAGATATTAAACCTGCTTTTATTCGCACCTGGCTGGCCAGTTTAAAAGAACTGGGCAATACTTCCAAAACCATCAACCGGAAAATTTCTGCGCTTAAATCTTTTTTTAAATACCAGTTAAAAAAAGAGATACTGCAAATATGCCCGATGGAAGTGATCAGTTCTCCTAAAAATGCAAAAAGGCTTCCCCAATTTGTTGATAAAAAAGACATAGACACTCTTTTTACTTATGTAGAATTTACGGATGACTGGCAGGGTGCCACCGAAAGACTGATACTCCAAATTTTATATAACTCAGGATTAAGACAGGCAGAACTTATCAATTTACAACAGAATCAAATTGATATAAACAATACTTCTATCAAAGTAATGGGAAAAGGTAACAAAGAAAGAATTATCCCTATTAGTAATCAGTTGAAAAGCAGTATACAATCTTATATTAAACTAAAAAAAGAACAATTTCCCCAGGATATAGAGCCTTGTTTATTGATCAACAAAAAAGGGAAAAAATTGTACCCACGGTATGTGTATGATGTAGTAAAAAAATACCTTTCTATGGTAACAACCATTGATAAAAAAAGTCCACATATCCTGCGTCACAGCTTTGCCACCCATTTAACCAATAACGGCGCAGACATAAATGCCATAAAAGAACTCATGGGCCACAGCAGCCTGGCTGCTACACAGATTTACACTCACAATAGCATAGAAAAGTTAAAAGAAGCATTTAAAAAAGCACATCCCAAGGCTTAAAAAATTGTAATTTTTTGTAAGATTTATTATTTTGTAATACACATACGAAATGCTAACTTTAATATTTCAAAATACTTTTTATTCAAGCATAAAAAATCAGGCAAAGCCTATGTAAACAATCTTACCCATTCTGATTTATTGTATCACAATTTAAAAATTGAGTATTATGAACGTAAACATTCAAACAGTGCATTTTGATGCAGATTCTAAATTACTTTCTTACATCGAAAAAAAAATTTCTAAATTATCCCAGTTTCATGACAGTATAACCAAAGTGGATGTCTACCTAAAACTGGATAATATTGTACACAACATAAAAGATAAAATAGTAGAGATAAAAGTAACTATACCCCGCCATGAGTTTTTTGTAAAGCATTCATGTAAATCTTTTGAAGAGAGCTTTGATGAAGCTATGGACGCTTTAATAACACAGATAAAAAGGAAAAAGGAAAAATTAGCAGCCTGATAATAAATAGATATTTAATAATACATCCTGCCGAAAAAAAAGGCAGGATTTTTTTTATTTTTTGGCTATTTAAAAAAACTTTAAAAAAATCTTTTCCAAAGTTTTTGTATTAATCATTTTCACCTACCTTTGCCTTCCCAAAAAAAAGGGTACGCACTTGTGCTCATTTTTGTGGATTGATCTTTTAATTTTTCAGGAGTTAAAGAAGTTTAAAGTTTAGAAAGTGCAAAATTACTTTCAGGTTATTTAAATAATTTAAACCTTTTAAACATTTTGCCGAAATAGCTCAGTTGGTAGAGCAACTGATTTGTAATCAGTAGGTCGCTGGTTCGACTCCAGTTTTCGGCTCTGTATTTTTAATTTGGGCAGATGGCCGAGTGGTTAAAGGCGACAGACTGTAAATCTGTTCTCTTCGGAGTACGTAGGTTCGAAACCTACTCTGCCCACAAAATCGATTTGAAGATGAATCGATTTGAAAATTTGAGGATTGTTTAGTTCTTTTAAATGTTGAGATTTTTTAATTACCAAATTGGCAAATTATCAAATCTTCAAATCAATTAGCGGAAGTAGCTCATTTGGTAGAGCGGTAGCCTTCCAAGCTTCAGGTGGCCGGTTCGAGCCCGGTCTTCCGCTCATTTTTCTGCCTGCGCCGGCAGATGTTTTTAGCCGTCGTAGCTCAGGGGTAGAGCACTTCCTTGGTAGGGAAGGGGTCGTGAGTTCGATTCTCACTGATGGCTCAAAAGATATTTGAAAAGTAGTCGTAGCTCAGGGGTAGAGCATCCCGATTAGATCGGGAGGGTGGTGAGTTCGATTTCTACTGAAGGCTCTTATTTAGTTTTTAATCAATTTTAAAAACCAAAATAGAGCAGAATCTTTAATAGTAAAGTTCCTGTACTAAAAAAATAAAAGTCAATGGTGTTAAGACTTAAAAACAAAACCATTTTTCAAAACAAATATTAAAAATTAAACAATGGCAAAAGAATCATTCAAGAGGGATAAACCCCATCTTAACGTTGGTACCATCGGTCACGTAGATCATGGTAAAACAACACTTACAGCCGCTATAACCGATGTTTTGTCAAAAAGAGGTTTAGCGGAGAAAAAAAATTACGATGATATTGATGGTGCTCCTGAAGAAAAAGAAAGGGGTATTACAATTAATACAGCTCACGTTGAGTA
>JBBRFX010000062.1:0-19553 GCA_038241275.1 Chitinophagales bacterium | reverse complement strand
TGTTATACCCTTTGATGCATTAAAAAATGATGATGCCAATTTTTTTGGTACTTATCGTAGTAACCTTACTACCATTCGTCAAACCAACTTTATTGTTCGTTTATTAGATGGAAGTACTTTATCTGGTACTCCTGCTACCTCAGCTACATTCTTTAACAGGGATCCAAGGATGAAACACATGTTATCGGCCAGCAACGATACTACTAATGGCAATAATGGTTACAGGGGTTTAGATCCAGGCACTGCAGACCCTAATTCAGGGCTTGCAAATTGGTGGACCTATGCCGTGGGTTCTGCTAATTATACCAATGCCAGAAAAAAAGTAGCTAATCCATTTGGCGATACCACTTATGGCAATCCAAGTGCCAATGTGTTTTCTGCTCAGTATCGTAAATACCTGTTTGGAGATAAAATTGTTATGCCTGTTATGACTGCTTCAGAAATACAATTTATGAAAGCTGAAGCCGCTTTTAGAAGTAATAACAAAACGCTTGCACTAACAGCATACACAGCAGGTATCAATCGTCATTTTGATTTTATCAATCGTCCTACTTTTCCAAGAGGAAATAATCCATTGTTTACAGGAAGCCCGATTTCTATAACAGAAAAAAATGACTATTTAGCGGGTAACAATGTAAAAAGATCAGAAGCTACTTTAACACTAAGCGACATTATGCTACAAAAATATATTGCATTATGGGGCTGGGGTTTCTTTGAAACATTTGTAGATATGAGAAGATATCATTGGACAGATCTTGATCCTGCAACAGGTAACCAGGTTTATCTGGGCTTTACTTTTCCGGCTGCATTGGCTATAGATAACCTGGGTAAACCAGTATATAGGGTTAGGCCAAGGTTCAACTCAGAATATGTGTGGAACAGGGCTGAATTGCTTCGTATAGGTGCATTAAATATAGATTATCACACTTACGAAACATGGTTTAGCCAACCCTAATTATCTCCATCATTTACAAAAAAAATGAACTAATGAAAAAATCAATTATATATATTTTTGCGGCGGGCGTTGTAATGCTCTCTGCATGCGAAAAAAATACCTTCAGAACAACTGACCGTAGCTTTGAAGAAGGCAAGGCGCAAATAAAACTGGGTTTGTTTAATGCCCCTTTAGCAGCCACTTCTGTATTGGCTTATTTAAATGGTGTACGTGTAAGTAGCTCCCTGTTATTACCTTATCCTTTTCCGGGAGGTGGCTTTAATACCGGTGGTTCCAGCAATGGAGATTACCTGGCTGTAAATGCAGGAGCGAATAAATTACAGTTATTTACTACAAATCCAGGCACGGCTAATATTGTAAAAGAATTTATGACAGCCGACCTTACATTTGAAGCCAATAAAAAATACACCGTTTACACTACAGATACCGCTGAAAACGCAGTAGCTATTATAGCACCCGATAATGCTTTAGCGCCTGATTCTGGTTATTCCCGTATCAGGTTTATTCACCTGATGCCTAATGTACCTGCGGTAGATTTTTACAAAGGCACTACCCTGCTAAAGTCTAATGTGCAATACAAACAATTCACAGACTTTTTTGATATTGCCTTCGGCTCCGATTCTTTTTCTGTAAGAGTTGCAGGTACAGCTCCAGGATCAGCCTTGTCAGCTTTGGCTTATCGTGTAATAGCTCCTACTAACAGGCGCATTTATTCATTTCTATCCAGGGGCTACCAGGGAGCTACACTCTTAAGAGCTCCTAACGTATCTGCCATTGTTAATCAATAAAATTTATACAATGAAAATATTCAACAGAAAATTTTTAATCATAGGCTGCCTTATCATATCTATGCTGGCAACCTTCAGCAGTTGCGATAAAAACGATGCTGCTGTGGTTTCAGGCGATAACCTGGACAAACTGATAACAGACAAACCGGAATTATCGTTGTTTGCTGCAGCTTTAATCAAAACAAGGCTTACCACTTTTACGCAGGGAAAAGGCCCTTATACCATCTGGGCACCAACCAATGCTGCTTTCAATGCCATCGGCATCAATACAGCAGCAGATTTAAATGCGCTGGATTCTAACCTGCTGGTTCAGATTTTGACTTATCATATCCAGGCTGCAAACAGGTCTTTTACAGAAATACCTTTGGGCCCAAATGCAACCATGACTACTCAGGGAGGGTTTACTCAGTATGCCAGCCGAAAAATTGGGGGCAGTGCTTACATCAACGGTGCTGAAGTAACAGAACCAAATATAAAAGCATCTAATGGCTATTTGCACGTAATAAACAGGGTTTTACTTCCTGCCTATTTAAGTGCAGCTTCAAGCCTTGCTGCAAATTCCAATTATAAGTTGATGTTACAGGCTATTACAAAAACGGCTACAGCTACAACTACTAATCCATTAACCATTTTTGCAGTATCCAATAATATAATGATTGCTGCAGGTTACGATTCTACAGCAATTGCTACTGCAACCGGGCCGGCGTTAATCACATTAACAGCTATTATGAAATATCATACGGTGAACAAAAGAATTTTTTCAACTGATTTTGTTGCAGGTAATTTAAAAACTGTTCAGGGTACCAACGTTATAATAGGTACTACCGGTGCTGTTACCGTAAAAGGAACCAATAACCCTGCTCCTTTCCAGCTTACAAGCAGAGATTTTTTAACCACCACCGGCGTTATACATGAGATAAATGGTTTATTAAAACCTTAATTAAATATTGCTTTTTAAAAGACGCCTCAGGGCGTCTTTTTTTTTACTTTTGTTATTATTTTTTACAAAGTTTTTATATGAAAGTTCTAAGTACCCTTGTATGCTGCATCTTCTCTTTATTATCTTTTGGCCAACAACTGGAAAATAAAATTGTAACCTCTCTTGATTCTTTTTCCTTATCAAATCCACCGGAAAAAACATACCTGCAAACAGACAGAACAAACTACCTGGCTGGTGAAACAATCTGGTTTAAAACCTATGTAACCCTGTTTGAAAAACCGGGTATCTTAAGTAAAGTAGTATACATAACATTAAGCAATAACAAAGGAAATGTTTTACAGAAAAAACAGTTACAAGTCACCAATGGCAGTGCTTTTGGAGAATTGGAAATTCCGGAAGATATGAAAGCCGGAGAATATTATTTACATGCCTATTCGCTGTGGATGCTTAATTTTTCTGACTTTATCCACTCTAAAAAAATAACTGTTTACAACGCTGAAAACAATATAAAAAATACAAACGCAGCCACTGTTTCTAAAGAAATAAAATTTCAATTTTTTCCAGAAGCAGGACAATTGATAGAAGGCCTTGCCAGTAATGTAGCCTTTAAAGCAATAGATGAATATAATCGCCCTGTAAATTGTAGTGGCACAATAATGAACAGTAAAAACAATAAAGTGGCCAGCTTTTCAACCACCCACAACGGCATGGGTGTTTTAAATGTCAAACCTGATAGTGGTGAAACCTATACCGCTGTATTAAATGAAAATTATATAATAAATAAAGTAGTCTTTCCCCCTGTTCTAACAGAGGGAATAATATTAACGGCTGATAATGCCAGTGCAACAAAAGCCTACATTAAACTGGAACGTAGCGAAAAAAATAAGGAAAAGTACAACAACCTGCTGCTGGTAGCCCAACAAAATTACCAGGTAGTATACATGGCAAAAATAAATTTTGATGAGGGCCAGGATGCAGTGGCTATTAATAAAAAAAATCTGCCTGCCGGAATGATGGTGGTTACCGTTTTTTCTGAAGGGGGTATTCCTTTAGCAGAGCGTACCCTATTTGTTTCCAATTATACTTTACCTGTAATAAATACTGCTGTTGTAAATAATAACAGGAGGGCTAAAAACAGTATCGAAATTGATTTATCTGCTTTTAAAAATGCAGATGCCGCAGTGTCTGTAATTAACAGCCAGGCAGAGCTCATACCGGCCTCACAATCCATCTTGTCGGGTTTGCTTTTATCTGCTGATATCAGGGGACAAATTTATCAGCCCTCTTATTATTTTAAAGATAAAAACCCCTCTACTATTCAGCACCTTGATCTATTAATGATGATACATGGCTGGAGCCGTTTTAAATGGCCGGAAGTGATGGCCTTACAATTTCCTGCAATAAAATTTCCTTTCGAAACCGGTTTAAGTATATCCGGAAAAGTGATGCAGTCAGATGGAAAGTCTGCACTTAGATCTGGTAAAATAAACCTTATCGTTAAAGGAGAAGATTCTACTACGATACTCTCTGAAGCAGCGGTAAACGCACAGTCAGGTTTTGTAGTAGCCGATCTTAATTTCAAAAAAGAAGCTACTATTTATTACCAGGGCACTAATCAAAACAGGGAAAATTCTCTGGTATCTGTAAAAATAAATACAGCATACATGGATAGCCTTAAACAATTAAGTTTTTCTTCAGGCTATCCGCAGTTAGATGATGAAGGTATCCTTCCTGCGGCAATGCAATACTTATTAAATAAAAAAACAAAAGAATACAATGACAGGGCAACCTTATTAAAAGAAGTTATTGTAACCAGTAAAAAAAAGTCCCCTACTGATTCTATTACCAAACTGTATGCCTCAGCCATTTTTGAGAACAGTGATCAGACTTTAATAATGGACAAGGGGAATTATTTTGACATCTGGCAATACCTGCAACGAATGGTGCCAGGCATCAACATCAATAAAACAGATACCGGAACACAAATTAATTTTGGCCGATACACTGGTCTCAGTTTATTTTCTACAGAAGGCTCCAATAGTGCTGTGCAACTTTTTTTAAATGAGGTTCCTGTTTCATCTGCTATCCTGGATTTGCTAAATCCTGATGATGTAAGTATGCTAAAAATATATAAGGGAGTAACAGGTATTGCTTTGGGCGCAGACCGTGGTGCCATTGCAATCTATACAAGTAAAGGAACTTTCAGCAGGGATTGGAGAGAAAAAGGATTTGACTTTTTTAAAAAGAGCGGTTACGCTGTAAGCAGGGAATTTTATGCAATGGACTATTCTATTTTAAATCAGGAAAGCAGCTTCGCTGATGAGCGGAATACCCTTTACTGGAACCCACACATAACCATAACAAATGGCAAAGCTCTTATAGAATATTACAATGATGATATCAGCAAACAGGCTACCATCACCATGGAAGGAATTGATAGTAACGGCCAACTGATCTACCTTGAAAAAATGGTACAATAAATATTTACCCAAAAAAGAAATAACACAACAATATAGAAGTAATCACACCCACCAAATCTGCCAGCAACATGGCGCCTACAGCGTAGCGTGTATTCCTTACCGATATAGAACCAAAATAAACTGCTATCACATAAAAGGTGGTATCACTGCTGCCTTGCAAAATGCAGGAAAGCCTGCCGGCAAAAGAATCAGGCCCGTAGGTCTTCATCGTATCCAGCATCATACCCCTGGCCCCACTCCCACTCAGTGGTTTGATGAGTGCTGTAGGTAACCCATCTACAAAACGGGTGTCGGTTCCAATGGCTGCAAAGAAGGTTTTCATCCCATTGATGATCACATCAAAAGTACCACTGGTGCGTAGCATACTAATGGCTATCAGCATGCCTACGATATATGGAATAATGCGCACGCCGGTTTCAAAGCCACCCTTGGCGCCTTCTACAAATGCATCAAACACATCTATCTTTTTATACACAGCCCCCAACACAATTATAAAGAAAATAAACAGGATGATACCGTTGCTTAATATGCTGGAAAAAGTTTGCGCATAACCCGCCTCTAACCGGTTTACATAAACCACCAGCAAAGTAATGATGAGCGATATTCCTCCTACCCAACCCAATATGGCCGGCTGGAGTAAATTAATTTTTTGGCGAAAAGACACAATGACCATGGCGGCCATGGTAGCCGCAAAAGTGGCTATCATACAGGGAATAAAAATATCTGTAGCATTTTGCGCACCCAAACCAGACCTGTATGCGATAACGGTTACAGGTATCAACGTAAGACCAGAAGCATGCAATGCCATAAACATAATTTGTGCATTGGAAGCAACTGCCTTGTTAGGATTCAATTCCTGTAAACTTTCCATGGCTTTTAAACCAAAGGGTGTGGCTGCATTATCCAGATTGAGGAGATTGGCGCTAAAATTCATCATCATATGCCCGGTAGCCGGGTGACCCTTTGGTATATCAGGAAATATTTTGGAGAAAAAAGGCCATATGATTTTGGATAGAAGTCGTACGCCACCAGCTTTTTCTGCAATGCTTAAAAACCCCATAAACAGTGCAAGAATACCAATGAGGGGAATGATGATATCAACCACAGCATTTTTGGCCGTTTCAATAATGCCATCAACTTTACGCACCAATTGCTTTTGCACCGAAACATAATCATACACTTTTAAGCCAGGTGCCAGGCTCTTGTATTTTTGAACGGAGTCGGGTTGAAGATTATCTGTAAGCAATACTGTTGCCTGTGCAAGTGAATCGGTTTTGTGGTAACCATATTCTTTTAAAAATTGCGTATAGTTTTGGGAAAGCTGCTGGCTCTGGGGCGAACCCAGGCCATAGTAATAAACGCTGTCATATTTCTCTGATGATTTGCCCACCACCATCCTGGTAAAGATCTTTTCATCGCCGTTAAAAACTTTAATACTGGCTACAATGATGGCAATAATGATAAATGCCGACCATATCCTGCTTAAAACCATAGTTTGATTTTAGATGTTTGATTGATGATATATGATTTCCGCCGCCTGCCATGCAGAGGCCTGTTTCTGCAGACTAAAAATCAATTAAGGATGAAAATAGTATTTTATCGCCAATTAATACTAAACCTAAAGCCTACCTTTGCGACCGATTTTAAAACTAATTGGATATTCAGCCTTGGCACCTCTTGGCAACAAATTCACATTATGCATTAAACATCATAGATCTGACATCATAAATCATAAATCTGACATCATAAATCATACATCTTAAATCATACATCTTAAATCATACATCTTAAATCATAAATCATACATCTTAAATCATAAATCATACATCTTAAATCATAAATCATACATCTTAAATCATACATCTTAAATCATACATCTTAAATCATAAATCATACATCTTAAATCTTAAATCATACATCTTAAATCATAAATCATACATCTTAAATCATAAATCATAAATCTTAAATCATAAATCATACATCTTAAATCATAAATCATACATCTTAAATCATACATATAATATGGCTCTTCAAGCAGGCATCGTGGGATTACCCAATGTAGGAAAATCTACTTTATTTAATGCAGTAAGCAATAGTGCCAAGGCACAGGCAAGTAATTACCGCTTTTGCACAATAGAACCCAATACAGGATTGGTAAATGTACCGGACCCCAGATTAGACAAACTGGAAGAACTGGTAAAACCCATTCGTGTGGTACCTACCCAGATAGAAATTGTAGATATTGCGGGCCTGGTTCGTGGTGCCAGCAAGGGCGAAGGATTGGGCAATAAATTCCTGGCTAATATCAGGGAAGTAGATGCCATTATCCAGGTGATCCGCTGTTTTGAAGATGAAAATATCTTAAGAGATGAGGGCCCTATCAATCCCATTGGCGATAAAGAAATTATTGAAACAGAACTACAATTAAAAGACCTTGAAAGCATAGATAAAAAAATAAACCGCAGCGAAAAACTGGCTAAAACCGGTGATGCCAAATTAAAAGCTGAATATGAAATAATGCTTCGCTGCAAAGAACACCTGGAAAAAGGTAAAAATATTATCACACTTGGTTTGACTAAAGATGAAAAAGCCGCAGTGGCAGATTTATTTTTATTGACCGACAAACCGGTTTTGTATGTAGCCAATGTAGATGAAGCCAGCATGCACACGGGTAATAAATTTTCGGATGCATTGATAGAAGCGGTAAAAAATGAAGGCAATGAAGTGATTGTAATGACCAATGCAATTGAGGCTCAAATTGCTGAGTTGGAAAACCCAGAAGACAAGGCAATGTTTATGGAAGAATACAAAATGACTGAACCTGCTTTGGATCGTTTGATACACACAACTTATAAACTGCTTAACCTTTCTACCTATTTCACTGCCGGTGTGCAGGAAGTAAGGGCCTGGACAATTCACCATGGCTGGAAAGCGCCACAGGCAGCCAGCGTTATTCATACTGATTTTGAAAAAGGATTTATAAAAGCAGAAGTAATAGCGTATGATGATTTTGTGCAGTACGAATCTGAAGCTGCCTGCAGAGAAAACGGCAGGTTAAGAATAGAAGGAAAAGAATATGTGGTAAAAGATGGAGATGTGATGCATTTTAGGTTTAATGTTTAAGATAGATCAAGGCTAATTTTGTATTTATTAATGCAATTTGCAGATAAAGTAAATAGTGTTTATAAAGTAATCCTTATTACAACTTATAATAAAATAAAGAGGCATCCAATTGGGAGCCTCTTTATTTTATCAATGTATTTACTTTATGGGATTGTGTATTTAGTTTCAATCTTAATATCCATCGTTCTGATGCTCCATAGGAGCATCAGCTTTGTAGCTACAAACAAACGGAGTTTCTCATTGCTCCTTAGGAGCAACAGCATGCATATAATTACCTAAAAAATGTATTGCTCCTACGGAGCAAATTGAATCGCAACATTATTTATCTACAAAGCTTTAGCCCCTAAGGGGCTATTAAGCATTTGAGAAATAATTACATAATCCTATAAATTTATATAATACAAAAAATGAAAAAAAACCAAATGGCCCGCAGTTAGGTATTAGCGTGTATTAAGTTCGCATCCTAATCTACAACTTGCATTTGCTCCGTAGGAGCAACAGCTTTGTAGCTACAAACAAACGGAGTTTCTCATTGCTCCTTAGGAGCAACAGCTTGCATACAATTACCTAAAAGATGTATTGCTCCTACGGAGCAAATTGAACCGCAACATTATTTTTCTACAAAGCTTTAGCCCCTAAGGGGCTATAAAGCATTTGCGAAATAATTACATATTCTTATTACTTTATTATATTTTTTTCTTTGTATACGAATGCTAAAGAAATTTAGTTGTATAAATAAATTGTAATAATCAGGCTCTTCAACATACAAAAAGCGGCTTCCGATTGGAAGCCGCTTTTTGTATGTACTTTTTATATTTTTTACTTAAATATAATTTCTCTTACTGTGGTAATAACACCTGGTTAATCTTATGCAATACGCCATTTAAAAAATGCTGATCGCTTGTTCCTGATGGATCGGGAATAAGCGGAGATACATTGATAATAAGATTGGCAGCAGTAGCATTTGCTGCGCCTTTAACGGTAGCAGCACTAACAAATGGAACACCAAATGTAGCAGTAAGCGCTATACCCGGATGAGCAGCAATAGCACCATTTAGTAATGTAGGATAAGAGGTAGTAACTGTAGGAAAATTATTGGTAAAGGCCCGGGATCCTAAAACATGGTATACCACAATACCTTTTACAGTTTGTGCACTTAACACACTGTAAAGCGCCGGATTACTGAATACTGCCGGGGTACTAGCCAATGCAGTAGCCGTAGCCAATGTGGCGGCACCGGCTGGAGATCCCAATGCAACCAGGCCCTGGTAAATAGCACCTGTGAGTGTTGCCTGAAATGCCGCATCTGTAGGTGCAAAAACAGTAAGGTTTGCACCAATATTTAATAATACACCCCGTAAAAATCCCGGTGCTGTAGTACCACTATCCGCACGGATAATGGCCGCTTTTAAATATGTTAATTCAGGATCAGTATCAATCCTGTTCCACAGATAACGGCTTGGTGGAGTTGTAACAACTGCAGTATGATGTATTACGCCATTGGAGGCTGCAATATTAATTGATGATGTTAAAGGACCATTATTTAACCATGCACCATTTCTGGTACTGGGAAAAGTTGTTAATCTTAAAAAAGGACTAAGAGAAGGAGCCGGATTTAAGATAGATGGAAATTGAAAATTGGGGAAGGTTGCGGGAATAGCAGATGTAACCAATTTTTGAGGACAGATATTATATCCAACAATGCCTGCTGCGCTTGATGCCGGTAGTAAGCTGCTGATAAAATTAGAATGAATGGCATCAGGGGCAGCCACTGGTATGGCTCCACCTGAAGCAGCATTTACAAATTGACGAACCGCAACATTGTCTGGCACAAACATCGTGTAAGTATTGGCAGTATTGCTGATAGTTGCCAACATTCCGCCCCGTATAATCATTCGATAATAAAGACTATCTGTGGGTGTAGCTGCTAATGTTTGAGCAAGACTAAGACCAGTAGGCACTACCGGTGCAGGACCAATTATTTCTTCCGGGGCTTTATTGCAGGCAGACAAAACCGTCATTACAGATGCCATAATGATACTGCCGGTTTTAAATTTATTTTTTATTGAGTTCATTTTTCAAAAATTTAGTATGAATAATATTCACCTGGTTTATAATTAATAAATATTATAACCAAAACTTACATAGTATAATCCACCTACAAAAGAGTTACCAACAGCATTATAATAGTATTGGTTCAAAAGGTTGTTTGCTCCAAACTTAAGGATCGATTTTGTAGAAGGCAGTTTGTAACTGATCTGCGCATCTACTGTTTGCACGGCTGGTAAAGTACCGTTGGCCAAATCGCCCTGGAAATAGAAAGCATCCTGCCACCTGTAAGCAACGTTAAAGCCCATACGTTTGGCTTTACCAAAACCAGCGTTTCCTATAGAAGCATTCAATTTATACTGTGGAGAGTTAAAGGATGTAATCAATCCCAAAGGAATATCGGTAAGATTATCTGAAGCAAAGTTCACACTTAGGGAAAAATTGGCCGGTAACCTGTAATCAAATCCTAAACCAAAACCATAGGTTTTAATTTTTTCTGTAGAGTTAATTGGAACAGAATATATCTGGCCGGTGTCTGCATCTGCCTGGGCAATAGGATTGCCACTCTTGGACTGTGCTACAATTACACGTCCTGTAAAATCAGTATAGTTTCCATAATAACCATACATATCAATCAGTAATTTAGAATTCATCAACAATCCTTTATATCCAAGTTCAAATGAAGATAATGCTTCAGGCTTTTGAGCCGGAAAATTCCATTTTACCTGTTGTCCGTTCTTCAATGCATCTCTTACATAAGCAGGATTTGTATCAAACTTATAATGTTTAATAAAATCATTGTTGCCTCCTATAAGTTTATAAGATACAAGATCCAGGTTTATCCATTGTTGTTGGGTAGATGGAAAACGATAAGCCGTTTGATAGGATAAGCGGATATTATTATTCTCCGCTACTTTATACAAAGCGGTTACTCTTGGAGTAACACGTCCATCAAAATTTTCATTTTTATCAAACCTGCCCGATGCACTTAACTTTAGTTTGGCAGTAATATCTCTGGAAGCCTGGACAAAAGCACCAAATTCTTTAATACTTATAGGCCCGGTAGAATCGGCAAACAAAGTTCCCTGGGAGTTTAAAGAATATTTTCTAAAATTAGCTCCAATCAAAATATCAGCAAATGATTTGGTGTACTCACTTAAGTTATAACTTCCATCAACGCTGTACAAGTCAGTTCTGTCAAGCAATCCTCCACCTTTTGGAGCAGGTATTTTACGATATTTATCGTAACCTGATGTAAATGCAGCAGTACCTATTGCCGGCCTGCCCACATCTGCTGCAGCTCTAGCTCCATTATGTGCATCTTTATCAGTCAATCCATTTAGTTTACCAACTACATAAGCCTGGCCATATTGTGCAAACCATCCGGTAGAACCCGGACTTGGTTTCCAGCTCTCATTAAAATTTTGAGTGGTTGCTGCAAGGTTAAAAGATTCTCCTGCATTTTCCTGGGTAGTATAACCACGAAGCATCCAGTTTTTATTCAATAGTTCAATTTTGTATTGTCCCATTTTAAAGTCCTTGATGGAATACCTGGAAGCACCGGTATAGATGGTATTACCAGTACCCCAATAACCAGCCAGGATAGCTTCTGTATTGGAAGAAAGTTTATAATGAAATGAACCTCCCAATTTAAAATTAATGGTATTGGGATTCATTAACTCCTGTTCAGTATATCCTGTGCGGGATACTTTGATAGGATTGGTCATTAATGTAGATATGAAGGGAGCCAGGAATGGCGCTGCTGCTGCCACACCCTGCAATACCGGGCGAATGTCGCCGGTAGTTTCATCACCATAAACATTCACACCATCATAGTTAGGATCAGACTGTCTGTTACCAGCCACCATTACGCCATTAGAGCGGTCATAGTTTCTGTAATCCGTTCCTATCCAGTCTTTAGCCTGTATTAATTCTGAAGTGATTTTAAATGCAAATTTCTCAGATATTTTTTTACCCCATCTTAAAGCCCAGTTATAATAGGGCGACGTAGGCCTTTCGCTTTCATCAGTATGCATTAAACCGGTTTTAACCACAAAAGAAATACCCTGGTATTTAAAAGGATTCTTGCTGGTCATCAACATCGTTCCATTCATACCGCCCGGGCCATATAAGGCCGAAGATGCACCGGATAACAATTCAATATTGTCAATATCCAGTTCATTTAAACCAATAATGGCACCAACAGAAAAGTTCAAACCGGGTGCCTGGTTATCCATTCCATCTACCAACTGGTTAAAACGAACATTACCACTACCGCCAAAACCACGGGTAGTGGGACTTTTAAAAGTTAAAGAAGAAGTAGTAATATCCACTCCTTTTAAAGTAGACACTACATCATAAAAATTGGCAGAAGGTGCATTACGCAATGCTGCTGCACTTACCCTTTCTATTGAAACGGGCGATTCCATAATTTTTTCAGGAACCCTTGAGGCAGATACAATTACTTCCTGGCCAAGGTCATTGTTAGGAATCAATCCTATTTTTAAATTACTGACAGAACTGTTTACCGTTAGTTCCTGAAGGGCAAACCCTACAGAAGTAAAGACTAATGTTACAGGAACACTTCTGGTAATAATAGTAAAGTTTCCTTTGTCATCGGTAAAAGTTCCTTCTTCAGTTCCTTTAATGGAAACAGAAACAGCCGAGGAGTTTTCCTGTGTAGCGCTGTTTTTTACATTACCGCTGATGGTTACATTTTGAGCAAAAGCAACAATTGAAAAGATGTTTGCGAGCAAAAAAGTAACCAAAAAGCTTGTGATTTTTCTCATATAGCATTATTTTGGTTAAGGTAAATATTCGGCAAAATAAGGATAGTTATTATCTATAAAAATTTTATTTTTAAACTGCCTGATTAAAAATACAACAAGCTTGTAAAACTTATCTCGACGACACACACTATTTTTGCCATATGTCAGCATATCAATTTCCCGATCAAACAAATTTTTACAGCGGTAAAGTAAGAGACGTTTACAGCATTGGCCAGCATTTATTGGTGATGATTGCCAGCAATCGTATTTCTGCCTTTGATGTTATTCTCCCCTGCCCCATTCCTTTTAAAGGACAGGTATTAAATGAAATAGCTGCATATATGTTGAATGCCTGCAGTGATATTTGTCCCCACTGGTTGCTAAGCACACCTGCACCCACTGCCAGTATTGGTAAAAGATGTGAGCCTTTTAAAATTGAAATGGTAGTAAGAGGAAACCTTACAGGGCATGCATGGCGAACCTACAATGCGGGCCTTCGTTCTTTATGCGGCGTTTTACTTCCCGAAGGCTTAAAAGAAAATGATTTTTTTTCTGCTCCGGTTATTACCCCAAGCACCAAAGCCTCTTTAGGGCATGATGAAGACATTAGCAAAGAAGAAATTATAAAACAGGGCCTGGCTACAAAAGATGAATGGCAGGTATTGGAAAAATATGCATTGCAGTTATTTGAAAGAGGAAAACAAATAGCTGCCAAACGTGGACTTATTTTAGTAGATACCAAATATGAGTTTGGAAAAATAGGAGATGAAATTATTTTGATGGATGAAATACATACACCCGATTCATCCCGTTATTTTTATGATGATGGTTTTGAACAAAGACAATCCCTGGGCGAAAAACAAAAACAACTTAGCAAGGAATTTGTAAGGGAATGGCTTATTGCCAATAACTTTATGGGTAAAGAAGGACAAACCGTTCCCGAAATGACAGAAGAATGGATACAAACTATCAGCAACCGCTACATAGAATTATATGAAAACATTATTGGCGAAAAATTTGTGCCCAAACCCATGAGTGAAGAAGCAGTTTTTGAAAAAATAAATGCGGCTTTGCTGAAAATAAAAAAAGGATAAAATAATGCGGCAAAGAAAATTGTAGTTTTCATTGCCGCATTCAAATGCTTTTTAAGCAGGGTTTACATAATAAGATACACCATTTAGCTTAATGCCTGCCACAACCACAACCTTCCTGCAGACTTTCATCATGCCATGGAAAACTGTCTGCATTTTTGCCCTGTTCCCAATAAAACTTTGGGCGGGGTTTGTTATAGTTGCCGGTTTCGTTCATTTGTTCTGCATCATACAGGCGGCCATTAATCATCGTATAGCGTATGCTTTCTGTATTACGGATATCATCCAGCGGATTTTTATCCATAATGAGCAGGTCGGCCAGTTTACCTGCCTGCAGGGAACCAATCCATTTATCAAAACCAAGGCTCTGTGCAGGATTAATGGTAGCAGTTTTCAGCGCCTGCATATTGCTCATACCGCCCTGCTGCATCATCCATATTTCCCAATGCGCACCAAGACCCTGTAACTGTCCGTGTGCACCCATATTTACAGTTACACCTTCGTCTGCCAGTTTTTTTAAAGACCTGGAAGTAAGAATATATCCATTTTCATATTCTTCTTCGGGAGCCATGGTTCTGTGCCTGCTGCGGGTATCTATCACATCCCTGGGCGTAAAACGCAGGAGCCTTTCTTTTTCCCACACATTGCTGTGCTGGTACCAGTAATATTCACCACTTAAGCCTGCATAGTTTACAATCAGTGTAGGAGTATAAGCCGTCTTACTGTTTTTCCAGAGTTGTATTACATCATTAAACAAAGGAGCCACCGGCATATTGTGTTCTATCGTTGTGTGGCCATCCAGTATCATACTTACGTTATGGTAAAAGAAAGAACCACCTTCGGGCACTACTTCCATTTTTAATTCACGGGCTGCCTGTATAATCATTTGCCTTTGCTCCCGGCGAGGCTGGTTATAACTTTTTACAGAAAAAGCACCATAAGCTTTTGTTCTTCTTAATGCTCCACGGGCATCTTCCAGTGAATTTACCACTGCTTTAATATCACCATCGGCACCATACAAAATAGTGCCGGTACTAAAAATTCGTGGGCCAATAACCTGGCCTGTTTTTACCAGTTCACTCAGCCCAAAAACAAATTCACTGTTGGCAGATGGATCGTGCATTGTAGTAACACCATAAGCAAGATTGGCATAATAGGGCCATTGTTTTTGAGGAATCAGTCCATTGCGAAAATGATTGCCATGGGCATGCGCATCTATAAATCCAGGCATAATGGTTTTGCCGCTGCAATTTATTTGCAGGGCACCGGCAGGTATGGCTACCTCGCCGGTTTTCCCCACTGCTTTTATAATATTGGACTCTATTACCATTGTTCCATTTTCTATGACTTCATTACCATTCATGGTAATGATTTTTGAATTGGTAAAAACAATTGTGCCGTCAGGTTTATCGGTTTTTAATTGCAGACCGATATCAATCCCCTTCTCGGGTGCTTTAAAAATAGAATCTGCAATGCCGGCAATAAATTCAAATCTTTCATTTATCGGGATACTAAAATACTGGTTGCCCAATGTGTACAACAGCTTTTTATTATCTGCACTCCAGTGAAGGTTGGTACCGGCATCTTTGGAAACAACTTTTACAGGAAAATCTTTTGTACCGCTGCCAAGGTCAATCGTTATGCCTGTTTTAGGAAAGCTGGCTATATACACATTATATAAGTCAATAAAGGCAATCCATTTTTCATCGGGCGATACTGTAAACTGGCTGCCATAAGTACTTTTTAGGTGAATACGTTCATCTCTTCCATCCGGTTGATTACTGGCATATGTTCTGTTCATGCCGCCGCCCAATTGATAATAAATCCGGTCGCTGCTCTTATTAAAGCGGGGCATATCTCCCCTGTCTGTTACAAAATTTTCATTGATGCCGTCTGCCATCATAGAATAAATTCCCGGTTTTGATGTAAATCCGGAACCCATAGTATTGTTGCCGCCTTCTTTTCTAAAAACGATCCATTTTCCATCAGGAGAAAAAGAGGGTTGACGGTAAATACCTTTTGCCGTAGTTATTTTTACCGGCTTTGCACTGGCCTGCATGCTTAATTTATAAATGGCACCGCTAGCTGAATCATTCCATGTTACAAACAAAATATTTTTGCCATCAGCAGAAAAAGAAGGCTCCGATTCAAAACCGGCAAGGCGATAAGCAGCATCAATACTATTAATCAATCTTTCTGGTTTGCCATTGGGCAATGTTTTTTTATATAGATAACCTGCTGCATTAAACAACAGTATTTTACCATCCGGTGAAGTAATGGCATTTCGTATTACATTGGCTGTAAACGTTGTTGGATTAAGCTCCTGTTGAAAACGGGGCACATCATAAATGCGTTGTTTTACGTTGCAGCTAAAGGGAATCTCTGTGGCTTTGTTGGCGCTATTCACATCTACTTTCAAAATCTTTCCGTTGCTCCAGATTATGATGTGTTTATCATCGGGTGTAAATGAATAACCGGTATACGATCCAAAAACCGTCCATGCTTCCTGTTGGTCTTTGCTCAGGTTATCATATATGGGCCATTCTTCAGATGTAGCCAGATCTCTTATATACAATACTGTTTTTGTTCTTACCCGTTTTATAAATGCCAGCCATTTTCCATCATGCGAAATCTCAGGGCGTACAGCACCGCCAGGGCCACCGGTTACCGTTTCGTTGGTTCCCTTTTCCCTGTCAAAACGTTTGATAGCAAATATCTGGTTGTTGGGATCTTTGTTGTATTCAAACCCACCACCCGGGTACAAGTCTTCGCTGTAATATACATACCGCCCGTCGGGAGAAAACACGGGTTCATTCACATCCTGCTGATCATTTTTTCTAACAGTTAATTGCAGACCGTTACCTCCGCTGGTATGATACATCCACATTTCGCCTGCTCCCAGTGAGCGGGTGCTGGTAAAATGTTTTCGTGCTACAATGTATTCTCCATCGGGGCTCCATGAAGCATTATTTAATAAACGAAAACTTTCTTTGGTTACCTGGCTGGCTTTACTGCCATCCCGGTTCATCACCCATATATTATCGCCACCACCTGCATCGGAAGTAAATAATATTTTGTTGCCATCGGGGCTAAAGCGTGGCTGTACTTCAAATGAATGGCCTCCTCTTAGCACGGCAGCAGTACCACCGGTTGCAGGCATGGTATAAATATCTCCCAGCAAATCAAACACAATTTCTTTACCATCAGGAGAAATATCTACGTTCATCCAGGTACCTTCTGTGCTGGTAAAATTTACTTCTTTATAATTTCCTTCGGGATTATTTACATCCCACTTTTTAGATTCTTTATTATCCTGGGCTGAGAGTGCCCCAAAAGCAAAACAAATTGCCAACAGGAGAAACTGTTTTTTTAAAATCATGCTGAGTTTTTAATTTTATCCGAAAGTAATAAATACCTGCTAAGGAAATTTTTTATTGTTTTGGATGGCGTTGGTTAAATAAAAAAGCCCGTCAGTATTTTTTACTGACGGGCATATGCTTTTTTATCATTTATTGTTTTCCAAATTCACCATCACCGGTAATGGTCACTTCTTCACTAAGGCTGGTAGCAGGAAATTTTGGGCCGATGCCAAAATCGCTGCGTTTAATAGTACCTGTTATACGAAGCCCTGCAATTTTCTTCTGATTTCTTGGATTGGTAAAAGTTCCTCTTAATTCTAATTGAAGCGTTACAGGCTTGGTAATGCCATGCATGGTTAAATCGCCGGAAACTTCATATTTATTATTGGCCACTTTTTTTATTCCATTACTTTTAAAACTAATCTCCGGGTGGGTAGCTACATCAAAGAAATCAGCACTTCTTAAATGCTCATCACGTGCATTTATACCAGTATTTATAGAAGCTGCTTTTGCTTTAAGTTCTACAACTGCATCACTAAAATCTTCTTTGTCTGAAAGTACCAGAACTTCAAAATCGGAAAATGTACCGGAAACAGTATTAATGCCATAATGGGTTATATCAAATTTTAATTGAGAATGTGCCTTGTCTGATTTCCAGGTGGTTTGAGCATAGCCCGCAATACCCAGCATTATAAGCACTGCAGACAATAAAAAAAATTTCATGTAATTTTTTTAAAGTGAAATTGTATTATAATATAATGAGATGAAGTTATATATAAATGCTTATTTATTGAAAATGAAAATCTTAGGTCACTATTATTTTTCGTTTTTCGTAAAGAAAAAATATGTGCATAAAAAAGTGCAAAACCAGTGGAAAAACTATGTCCAAAATATTTGCAAAACGGGCGTCTGAGTTTATATATTTACAGTACAATTCAGAAGGCAAAAGACGTAACAGTTTCAAGCAAACTGAAAAGTAAAAAAGCATCGGGTTAGTAAGTGTACAGGCTATTGCAGGTATAAAGATTAACTTGGTGCTTTTCTTGTTTTTATTTTCTTTTCCGGCGTCAACCGGATTAATAACAAAAAAGAAGCCCGTAAGCTTCTTTTTTATTTTATATACCCTATTTACTTTACAAACTTCCTCAACTCCCTACTCCACCTTTAACCCCCAGTCTCTTCCTTTTTCGGTAGCAGGTAATCCATCCTTAATCCAATTGGCAGGTTTAGCCCCTTTTAAATAATAATCAAAAAACTGGCTTAACCTTACAGAAAGATCTTTCCGGTTTTTACGCTCTACCAGGTTATGATCTTCACCATTATATTGCAGCATCCAGACTTTTTTATTCAGGCGTTTTAAAGCAGTAAACATTTCTATACCCTGGTACCATGGCACAGAGCCATCTGCATCATTATGCATGAGCAATAAAGGGGTATTTATTTTATCTGCTGCAAAGAGTGGAGAATTTTTTAAATACAAATCAGGACGCTGCCACAAAGTAGCACCTATACGGCTCTGTGTTTTTTCGTATTGAAACTGCCTGTTAATACCGGCACCCCAACGGATACCGCCATAAGCACTGGTCATATTAGCCACCGGTGCACCTGCCCCTGCTGCACGAAACATATTGGTTTTGGTAACTAAGTAAGCTACCTGGTAGCCACCCCAACTTTGGCCTTGAATACCCATATTGGCAGCATCTACCCAAGGCATATTTGCCAAATATTTCGCAGCACTTACTACACTGTTGTAAGCACTTTGCCCCGGCTCCCCTGTTTTATAATAAATATTAGGATCAAACACAAGGTAACCATTGCTTACAAAATAAGGTATATTGATAGTGGATGCACTGGGAGCCGGTGCCCGGTAATTATATAAACCATCGGAGTTGCGTTCGTAAAAATAAAAGATAACCGGGTATTTCTTTTTGGGATCAAAATTTTGTGGTTTATACAAAATCCCCTCACTCATTTTACCATCAAACATTTTCCAATGTACA
>JBBRFX010000061.1:0-19560 GCA_038241275.1 Chitinophagales bacterium | reverse complement strand
TTGCTCATGTTAGGTATTCCTGCACAGATAGCGGGTTGCAACAATATTACCATGTGCACTCCAAGCAACAGCGATGGACAGGTGAACCCGGTAATATTATACACCGCACAACTGCTGGGTATTAAAAATATTTTTAAAATTGGTGGCGTGCAGGCCATTGCTGCTATGGCTTATGGCACTGAAAGTATAGCGGCAGTAAGCAAAATATTTGGGCCCGGTAACCAGTATGTAACGGCTGCCAAGCAATTGGTAAACAGAGAAGGGGTAGCCATCGATATGCCTGCAGGCCCCAGCGAATTGGGTGTGTATGCAGATGAAACGGCTATACCAGCTTATGTTGCAGCAGATTTATTAAGCCAGGCTGAACATGGCACAGATAGCCAGGTTCTTTTAGTTGCATCCTCCATGGCTATCATTGATGCGGTAAAAGAACAAATCAATATTCAGTTAAATGAATTGCCACGAAAAGAAATTGCAGCAGCAGCATTAAAGCATAGCAGGTTCATCGTAATGGAAAATTCAACGGATGCTTTTAATTTCTTAAATGAATATGCTGCAGAGCATTTAATCATTGCTTCTGAAAATGCTTTGGAGTTAAGCGAAAAAGTTATTAACGCTGGTAGTATTTTTTTAGGTAATTACTCACCGGAAAGTGCGGGAGATTATGCCTCTGGCACCAATCATACATTGCCTACTAACGGTTACGCAAAAGCGTATAGCGGCGTATCGGTGGATAGTTTTGTAAAGAAAATTACATTTCAGCAATTGTCAAAACAGGGAATAATAAATATTGGCCCTGCTGTAGAACTGATGGCTGAGGCAGAAGGGCTACAGGCGCATAAAAATGCAATCACAATAAGAATTAAGCAGCTATGATTAAAACTGATATACCATCTTTGGTAAGAGATAATATTAAAAGTCTACAACCATATTCATCTGCCCGACATGAATTTGAAGGACAGGCCTCTGTGTTTTTAGATGCCAATGAAAATCCTTTTGGATCATCCCTGCCAGAAGCATTTAACCGGTATCCCGATCCATTGCAATGGCAATTAAAATTTGAACTCACCAGAATTAAAGGGGTGCCTGCCGAAAATATTTTTATTGGTAATGGCAGCGATGAAGTAATTGACCTTGCCTACCGCATCTTCTGTAACCCGGGCAAAGATAATGTGATCGTTTGCCCGCCCACTTATGGAATGTATGAAGTGAGTGGCAATATTAATGATGTAGCAATAAGAAAAGTATCGCTCACACCCGGTTTTCAACTGGATGTGGAGGCTATTTTAAATGCGATGGATGCCAATACAAAACTGCTGTTCATCTGTTCGCCCAATAATCCTACTGGTAATAATATGAACAGGGCTGATATAGAATTTTTGCTCAATAATTTCCCCGGCATTGTAATCATTGATGAAGCCTATATCAACTACTCCAATCAAAAAACATTTATACAGGAGCTTACAGAATATCCTAACCTGGTTGTAATGCAAACATTGTCTAAAGCCTGGGGCCTTGCGGCTTTGCGATTGGGCCTTTGTTTTGCCTCTATGGATATTATCAACCTGTTTAATAAAGTAAAACCACCGTATAATATTAATGCTGCATCGCAGGAGCTGGGTTTGCAGGCATTGCAACATACTACGCAGGTAAATGATTGGATAAGAATTACCGTAAGTGAGAGAATGGCTTTAGAAAAGGAATTGTATAAATTTTCTTTTGTAGAAAAAGTATTTCAAAGCGATGCCAATTTTTTATTGGTTAAAGTGGCGGATGCCAATAAATTATATCAATACCTTGCAGCACACGAAGTAGTAGTGCGCAACAGGAGTAAAGAACCGCTTTGCGAAGGTTGTTTGCGCATAACGGTGGGCACACCGGAAGAAAACAAAACATTGATCAATTTATTAAATCAATTTTAAGATGGCAGTGGATAAGAATAAACTTACAGATATTGTTTCAACCGGTAAAAGGGTTTTGTTTATAGACCGGGATGGCACACTCATTCATGAAGCGCCACCTACCTATCAACTTGATTCATTTGATAAACTCAGTTTTTATCCCGGTGCATTTGAGTACATGATCAAAATTGCGACAGAACTAAATTACGAACTGGTATTGGTAACCAACCAGGATGGACTGGGTTCTGAATCATTTCCGGAAAACAGCTTCTGGCCTTTACAACAATTTGTAATGAAGAGTTTTGAAAATGAAAAAGTAGTTTTTTCAAAAGTGTTTATAGATAAATCCTATCCTCATGAAAATGCTCCTACCCGAAAACCAGGTACCGGTATGTTGCTGGAGTATTTAAATAATCCGGATTATGACATAGCCAATTCTTTTGTAATTGGAGATCGTATCACCGATATGCAACTGGCCAAAAACCTTGGTTGCAAAGGTATTTGGCTTAACCTGGATGAGAACCTCGGGGCAGCCGAAATAAATAATTCTGTAGCTGAATTAAAAAATGATACGATCATCTTGTCAACCCCGGATTGGAAAGATGTGTATGAATTTTTAAAACTTCCGAAACGTATTATTTTGCATGAAAGAAATACCAACGAAACAAAAATACATATCCACCTTAACCTGGATGGTACGGGAGTTTCCAACATAAAAACGGGGTTAAATTTTTTTGATCATATGCTGGATCAACTGGCCAAACACAGTAGCATTGATCTTGGATTAACCTGCGAAGGCGATTTGCAGATAGACGAGCATCATACCATAGAAGATACAGCCATTGCATTGGGAGAAGCTTTTGCTAAGGCATTGGGCAATAAAAGAGGGATTGACCGTTATGGATTCTTATTACCCATGGATGATTGCCTGGCACAGGTGGCGCTCGATTTTGGTGGCAGGTCGTGGCTGGTATGGAAAGTGAAGTTTGATCGCAACCGGATTGGGGATGTGCCCACAGAAATGTTCGAACATTTTTTTAAATCTTTTACAGATGCAGCCCGTTGTAATCTTAACATTAAGGCAAAGGGCAAAAATGAACACCATAAAATTGAATCCATTTTTAAGGCATTTGCAAAAGCCATAAAAATGGCGGTTAAAAGAGATATCAATAATAATAATTTACCCACTACAAAAGGGATATTGTGATTGCCATTATAAAATACAACGCAGGTAATGTGCAAAGCGTGCAGTATGCTTTGCAACGGATAGGAGCAGACTCCGTTGTAACAGATGATGCTGATGAGATTCGTAATGCGGCAAAAGTAATTTTCCCCGGGGTGGGGCATGCCAATGCTGCTATGGAATATTTACGGCAAAGGGGACTGGATAAAGTGATTACCTCTTTGCAACAACCGGTACTGGGCATTTGCCTGGGCATGCAATTGTTGTGTAATCATTCTGAAGAAGGCAATACTGAATGTTTGGGTATATTTGATACCGAAGTAAAACTTTTTAAATCGGATCATTTTAAAATTCCGCAAATTGGCTGGAATAATATTTATGATTATCAGTCTGTATTGTTTAGTGGATTGGCAGAAAACGCATTTGTTTATACTGTGCACAGTTATTACGCAGCAGTAAGTATAAACAGCATTGCAAAAACAGATTATATCGTTCCTTACAGTGCAGCCTTACAAAAGAATAATTTTTATGCAGTGCAGTTTCACCCCGAAAAATCCGGTAAGATTGGTGAGACTATTTTAAAAAACTTTATTGAAATAATATGATCATTATCCCAGCCATTGACATAATAAACGGAAAGTGCGTACGCCTTACCAAAGGTGATTATGCACAACAAAAAGTGTATAACGAAAATCCTGTAGAAGTGGCTAAACAGTTTGCTGATGCGGGGTTGCAGCGATTGCATATAGTGGACCTGGATGGCGCTAAAGCAGGCGAAATAATTAATCTGAAAGTGCTGGAAGATATTGCTTCAGCCACTTCTTTAACCATCGATTTTGGTGGTGGAGTTAAAAACATAACGGATGTAGGAAATATTTTTGATGCAGGAGCAGCCATGGTTACTATTGGAAGCCTGGCAGTAAAACATCCAGCATTACTGGAAGAATGGTTAATGGAGTTTGGAGCCGATAAATTTTTAATTGGCGCCGATGTGCTGGAAGAAAAAATAATGATCAGTGGCTGGCTGGAAGATGGAGGTATCAATATTTTCGACTTCATATCAAAAATGATGGCATTGGGGGTTAATAATATTTTTTGTACGGATATTTCAAAAGATGGGGTAATGCAGGGGCCATCCGTAAAGCTGTATAAAAAAATCATAACCACTTATCCTGAAATTAATCTGATAGCAAGTGGAGGTGTTAGTAATATTGATGATGTGTTGCAGTTAAATGAAATTGGTTGCAAAGGGGTGATTATCGGCAAAGCATTTTATGAAGGATTAATCCCATTAAATCCTATGAAAAGCAATTTGGAGGAGTATAAATATTTTAACTAATAATAGTCAACAAGCGGGGATTAACAATGAAAGAAGCATCTGTAAATATGGATCGGTTACAAAAATCTCATTCGGGTGCTCAAAGGCGTGGCCTGTGCAAACGCATCATTCCATGCCTTGATATAAAAGATGGAAGAACCGTAAAAGGAATCAATTTTGAAAGTATTCGGGATGCAGGCGACCCGGTAGAGCTGGCTATTATTTATTCTGAACAGGGGGCAGATGAATTGGTTTTTTTGGATATTACTGCAACAGTAGAAAAAAGAAAAACCCTGGTAGAACTGGTTAAAAGAATTGCAGCCAATATCAATATTCCATTTACAGTTGGCGGTGGCATCAGTTCGGTAGAAGACGTGGCTTTATTATTACAAAATGGTGCAGATAAAATTTCTGTAAATACAGCGGCATTTAAAAATCCATCGCTTCTCAGTGATTTGAGCAATACATTTGGTTCGCAATGTGTGGTGCTGGCGATTGATACCAAAAAAGAGGAGGACGGAGAATGGTATGTTTATCTAAATGGAGGAAGAACTAAAACCGACACAAAAACGATGGATTGGGCCAGGCAGGCAGTGGCTTTAGGTGCAGGAGAAATTTTATTAACCAGCATGAACAATGATGGAACAAAAAACGGATTTGCTTTGGATATTACTGCCAGCTTATCCAACTCATTGCCCGTGCCCGTCATTGCAAGTGGAGGGGCAGGCAGCTCTGAACATTTTAAGGAGGTTTTTGAAATAGCCAATGCAGATGCGGCTTTGGCAGCCAGTATCTTTCATTATAAAGAAATAGAAATACCGGAATTAAAAAAATACCTTCAGCCTTTTGTTAATATCAGGTTGTAAATATTTATGATACCTCTAATCATTTTTATTGCCATTATTGCAGCAGCATTTTTTATTTATTTAAAAAATAAAATTCAAAACAGAACGATTGACCGCAGTAACAGGATTATTGAAAAGCAGGAAGAACTAATACGATTGATGAAAGAAAAAAATAACGATGATGAAAATTGACTTTTTAAAATATGCCGATGGTTTAGTGCCTGCCATAATTCAGGATGACATAACAGGTAAAGTATTGATGTTGGGTTTTATGAATGAAGCCGCCCTTGAAAAAACACAGGAACTGCAAAAAGTTACTTTTTTTAGCAGAACAAAAAACAGGATGTGGACCAAAGGAGAAGATAGTGGCCATTTTTTATTTTTAAAGGATATTAAAGCAGATTGCGACAGTGATACCTTGCTAATTAAAGCCACACCTAACGGGCCTACCTGCCATACGGGTGCTGACACCTGTTGGGGTGAAGAAAATATGGCTGATAATTTTTTATTACAATTGGAACAAATCATTGCAGATAGAAAAAATAATCCTTCAGAAAAATCATATACGAGTTCTTTATTTGCAAAAGGCATTAATAAAATTGCACAAAAAGTGGGTGAAGAAGCTGTGGAGATCGTTATAGAAGCAAAGGATGATAATAAGGATTTATTTTTAGGCGAAGCAGCCGACCTTTTATTTCATTATTTGATTTTACTACAGGCTAAAGGATTTAGGTTGACTGATGTAGAACAGGTTTTGAAACAACGTAACATCAGGAAGCCATAATTTTACTATAAATGAAAATCAGGGTAAAGCCAGCCTATTGCTTGTTTTACCCTGATTTATTTTAGCCTTATTAAATAGCCAGGTTACCGCCGCCCCAAATTCCGAAGACTTTGAGCAACCATACTATAACTATAATGATAACCACCACATTTAATATGGACTTAATAGAAGAAGCCATTGGAATATAACGATTGATTAGCCAAAGTATAAGGCCAACAACTACGAGTGTTACAATTACGGTAATTAAAGGAGTCATAAAAATAATTTTAGTTTGTTTATTATAACATATTAAAAACTGTACCAAACTTATACAGCATTGATTGTAGTGGTGTAACCACGGTTACAAATTGTTTAGTAATTAATAAGTGCATTATTTTTCATAGTATCAAATCGGGTAAATATTAAATTTACCACGCTTCAAATGGCTGGATGCGTTTAAGCAATAAGCAGTAATAAGCGGATAGCTTTTTTAAGATAAAAAAAATATTTTGATGATAGAGCGTTTATGCCCATTTTCGCAATATGACACCGGAAAGAATAAAACGATTGGATGATGTATTAAGTAAGCGCCAGCCCGGCCTCACCGTGGTGCTTGAAAATGTGCAAGATCCCCACAATATTTCTGCGGTTATGCGCACCTGTGATGCAGTAGGCGTGCAGGATATTTATATTTTAAATACTATAATTCCAAAGCATAAAGCATGGGGAGCCAGAAGTTCTTCCAGTGCAGCCAAATGGCTCAGCGTACATCAGTTTACAGATACTAAAGAATGTTTTGCTGCTGTAAGAAAACATTTTGATAAGATTTATACCACTCACCTAAGCACCGATGCTGTAGGATTGTACGAAATGGATCTTACCCAAAGAGTAGCCCTGGTATTTGGAAATGAACATGGTGGTTTATCTGCGGAAACTATTGAATTATCGGATGGTA
This sequence comes from Chitinophagales bacterium, assembly GCA_038241275.1. GTDB lineage: Bacteria > Bacteroidota > Bacteroidia > Chitinophagales > Chitinophagaceae > Ferruginibacter. The sequence continues at coordinate 12,595 of JBBRFX010000061.1, read as the reverse complement.
ATTTTATCATTCCCCAGGTAGGAATTATTAAATCATTGAATATTTCTGTGGCTTGTGCAGTTACGTTATACGAATCTTACAGGCAAAAAAATATAGCTGGCCACTACAACGAACGCCAACTGGACGAAATTTCATTTAAATCCTTAAAGTCTGATTGGGGTTTTATAGAAGAGTAATTAATTAAAAAACTGTAGAATATTTTCTACATCTATTATTACAAACACTTTTACAACGGGTCTTCTGTGCTAATATTGCAATGGCATATCGTTTGTCGTTACCCTCATAAATTATACTAATATCCTTATGACAGCAAATCAACTTACATACATTACGGTATTATTTTTTATTTCTTATTCTGTACTAAACGGATGTGAGAGTAATAAAAAACAAAAAGATGTTTTTCCTGATTCTGACATGTATGATCTGTCTAATCCTGTAATCATTAATCTGCCCGTAGAATTAGACGAAATAAGTGGCATTGCTTATTATCCAAAAGATACCAGTGTGTTTGCCGTTATAGATGAAGATGGTTTGCTATATAAAATCCCCATTAAAGATCCTTCCAAAACACAAAAATGGTTTTTTGATAAAGCAAGGGATTACGAGGATATCATTTTGCGGGATAGTGTATTTTATGCACTTGTAAGCAATGGCGATATCGTAACCATTCTATTTAAGGGAGATAGTATTACAACTCAAAAAACTGTTTTTTCTGAAGGGAGTGGTAAAAAAACAAATGAATTTGAAGGCATGTATCTCGATTCCAACCGCATTGTGATTATGTGTAAAGAATGCGAAGAAGATAAAAAGAGCAAAATAAGTTTTTATTTTTTCAATGATTCCCTGCAAAACTACCAGCTTCATCATTCCCTTGACATAGCACCTGTTGCAGAGAAACTGGATAAAAATAAAGTTGCATTAAAACCTTCTGCAGTGGCACAACATCCAATTACACGGGAATTATATATTGTAAGTGCAATTAATAAAGTGTTGCTGGTAGTAGATACCACAGGAAAAATTAAAGACATATTTCCATTAAATCCAAAAATATATAAACAACCAGAGGGAATTGCTTTTACACCAGAGGGAAATCTTATCATTTCTAACGAAGTATTTCTGGAAAATCATGCTACACTGTTGATATTAAAAAATAAAAATAAATGATAAGATTTAAACTGATAATATTATTTATCACGGTATTGATTATTAATAATACCACTCATGCTCAGGATTCAATAAAAGCTACTATTTTATTAATTGGAGATGCAGGCCAACTTACCAAAGGGAAACAACCCGTAGTAGATGCCGCAAGGAAAACGGTGAAGATGAACGAAAATACAACTGTTATTTACCTTGGCGATAATTTATATAAATCAGGATTGCCAGATAGTTACATACCTAATTATGAAATGGCAAAAGCACCACTTGATTCACAAATTCGTATTGCGGGACAGGCAAAAACAAAAGTGTATTTCATACCTGGCAACCACGATTGGGCAAATGGTGCCGCTATTGGATATGAATCTGTTTTAAGAGTACAATCGTATATAGATTACCTGGGAAATAATAATGTTAGCATGTTGCCAAGAGATGGTTGCCCGGGGCCTGTGGAAGTAAAAATTAACGACGATGTTACACTGGTAATAATGGACAGCCAGTGGTGGCTTCATATCAAGGATAAACCAACAGTAGAGTCTGATTGTCCTTTTAAAACTAAAGCAGAAGTGTTGACAGAACTGGATGAAATTCTTTCCAGGAATTCGGGTAAACTGGTTCTTTTTGCTACCCATCATCCTTTTAGAACTTATGGGCCGCATGGTGGCTATTTTACTTTTAAGCAACATATATTTCCGTTCACCGATGCCGTTCCCAATTTATACCTGCCACTTCCGGTAATTGGTTCTGCATATCCTTTAACAAGGGCTGTATTTGGAACAGCACAGGATTTAAAACATCCTTTGTACCAGGCAATGATCCGGGATATTGAGCCCATTGTAAAAAGCCATCCCAATGTAATTTACCTGGCTGGTCATGAGCACACCATGCAGTTAATACAGGATAGTGGCTATAATTATATTGTGAGTGGAAGTGGTAGTAAAAGCAACCGTGTTTCCAAAACCAAAAAGACACTTTTTGCAACGCCTCAAACAGGATTTGCAACCCTCCAGATTTCTAAAAACAAAAATGTAAGGGCTGTATTTTATGGAGTAGATGGAGAAAAAATTGAAGAATTATACAGCAAAAATATTTTAAACTTCACTAACATACCAGTACCTCTAACAGAAAAAGATACAATGCGGGAAGTGGAATATGTATTTAAAGACAGTGTGGTTATTTCTGCAACGGATCAATATAAAGAAGAAAAAAAGTTTTCTCAGTTGTTTATGGGCAATAACTATCGCAAAGAATGGAGTACGTCTATTGCTTTAAAAATGTTTAACCTCCGCAAAGAGCAGGGAGGTTTTAAAATTATCAGTCTTGGAGGAGGTAAGCAAACCAAATCATTAAAGCTGGAAGATAAAAATGGTAAAGAATGGACGCTTCGTACGGTAGAAAAAGATCCGGAAAAAGCCCTGCCACAAAATCTTCGTGGCACACTTGCACAGGATGTTGTAGAAGATATGATCTCAGCAAGTGATCCGTACGCTGCATTGGTAGTGCCTACTTTGGCTAAGGCCCTGAGAGTGCCGGCTGCCCAACCCAGGTATTTTTTTGTGCCCGATGATCCGGCTCTTGGAAAATATAGAGTATACTTTGCCAATAGGGTAGCAACGCTGGAAGACAGGAACCCTGTGCCGGATAATGATACTAAAAGCACCAGTAAAATATTGAATAAGTTATATGAAGAAAATGATCATAAAGTAGATCAGCCTAAAGTGCTCACTGCCCGTTTGCTTGATATGCTTATCGGAGATTTTGACCGTCATGCAGATCAGTGGAAATGGGGAACAGAAGATACAGGAAAAGGAAAACTTTACTACCCCGTGCCAAGAGACAGGGACCAGGCATTTTTTAATTCAGATGGATTGCTGGTTAAGATACTTTCTAAAAATCAGATGCGTTTTTTGCAGGGATTCAAAAAAAATATAAAAGATATAAACGGGGCCAATTTTGTAGCACGGGATTTTGACCGTAGTTTTTTAAATAAAATTAATGAAAAACAATGGAAAGAAATTACCGACAGTTTCATATATAAAATAACTGACAGGATAATTGATGAAGCTACTGCTAAATATCCTAGGGAGCTGCGGCCATCTGTTTTTAAAAATGCTGCGGCTACATTAAAGAGTCGCAGAGATGACCTTGCACTTGAATCAATGAAATACTATAAATTTATTTCTAAGGAGGTAACCGTTACCGGCAGTAACCAGGAGGAGTATTTTCATATAACAAATGATAGTGGGTTTTTAAAACTAAATGTGTATAAGAAAAATGCAAAAAGCGATACATCGTTGCTTTTATACAGCCGTAGTTTTGATCCGAAAATAACCAAAGAACTTCGCTTATATGCATTAAACGGCGATGATAAAGTTGAAATAGATGCTGATGTTTCTTCTCCCATTCAACTGCGTATTATTGGAGGCAAAGGAGATGATACTTTTAACCTAAAAGGCAATGTCAGCAATTACCTGTATGATTTAACACAGGAAAAAAACGTGTTGTTAAATGCCAAAAGAACCAACAATAAAATGAGTGGAAATGTAGAGGTGTTGGATTATAAAAACACCGGGTACCAATACAAACAACTGTCATTTCCAATGATAAACCTGGGGTTTAATGCAGAGGATGGATTATTGCTGGGACTGGGGTTTCATAAACGTACTTATGGTTTTAGAAAAGATCCTTATGCAACAGATCAAAAATTAACGACTTTAATTGCGCCAGGTAATGATAACGCTTACAAATTAAAATACGTGGGAGAATTTAACCAGGTAGTAGGAAAAAATGACCTGGTACTTAATACAGAATTTGTAAATCCTACACTCAACAATTTTTTTGGTATTGGCAATCAAACTATTTATGATAAGAATAATAATATTTCCTTTTATAGGGTTCGTTACAAATATGTTGCTGCAGATCTATTATTGAGAAAAAGATTTAATGAAGTTTTGCAGGTATCTGCAGGTCCTTCCTATCTTCATTACTGGAACAAATTCAAGGATAATAAAAACCGAATTTTAGGTAAGCCATCATTACAGGGTATTGATTCTGCCAGTATCTATTCGCAAAAAGATTACGTGGGCCTAAAGGCCAAATTAGATATCAATTTTGTAAACAATGAACTGTTTCCATCCAGGGGTATTACCTGGTATACAGAATTTAGCAAAATGTATGGAGCAAACAAAAACAGTCAGAATTTAACAAAATTGCAATCTGATATGACCATTTATGCAAAAGTTTCAGACCTAAGCAGGATGTCAACAGTATTTAGATTTGGGGCAGGGCATATTTACACTAAGAATTACGAGTATTTTCAGGCAGTTACCTTAGGTGCCAATAATTATTTAAGAGGATTTAGAAAAGACAGATTTTCCGGATCCTCGATGGCATACGCAAGTGCAGAACTTCGGTATAAACTCTTTAGATTAAAATCACATTTCATACCCGGCGATGTTGGTATTTTGGGATTTTATGATATTGGAAGAGTTTGGAAAAAGGGCGAATCATCTCAAAAATGGCATAACTCTACAGGAGCTGGTGTTTACTTTGTACCTTTTAATATGGTGATGGTATCTGCAACACTTGGCATATCTGAAGAAGATAAATTAGTCAATTTCACTTTAGGCACCAAATTCAATCTAACATTTTAATACATCCAATATCTGTGAGCATTTATTCAAATATTTATAAAAAAACGCAAAAACATATTGCAGGCCTGTTTGAGGAGCATCATTCTGAAAAGCATGTTTTTCATACTCTGCTTCATACAGAAACTGTTGTACAGCGTGCCAATGAAATTGCAGGGCATTATCAGCTTAATGAAGAGGAGATGCTCATTCTTAATATGTCAGCATGGTTTCATGATACAGGCTACCTTTTTGTGCCACCTAAAAATCATGAAGAAAAAAGTGCATTATTGATGAAGGAATTCCTTACCCAATTTTCACTGGAAGAAGTTATTATTAATCAAATAGAAGCATGTATTATTGCTACCAAACCATCAAATGTCCCGGAAAATATTTTGCAAAAAATTTTAAGAGATGCTGACATTTACCATTTAGGGACAAAAGATTTTAAAAAATTCAACAAACTGGCATACAATGAGTTTAAGGCCGGCAACTCTGCTAACTTATCTAAAAAAGTTTTTGATGAAGAAACATTATTAATGCTGGAGAATCATCAATTCTACACAGAATATTGTATGGATTTATTAAATGAAACAAAACAGGAAAACATGAAAAACGTAAAAATAAAAAGTGAAAAGCGTCTAAAAAAAGAAGAAGAGAAAAATAATGTAGAAGAGAGTTTTCCGGAAATTAATGAAAAGCAGGGGACCACTAAGGGAATGCAGACCATGCTGAGACTTACATCCACCAATCACATACAGTTAAGTGAGATGGCAGATAACAAAGCCAATATACTAATATCAGTAAATGCAATCATTATTTCAGTTATTTTATCTATCCTGTTACGCAAATTGCAAACAGATCCTTACCTCACTTATCCCACCATCATATTCCTGTTGTCTTCTGTATCTACTATCGTAGTATCTATATTGGCTACAAGGCCTAAGTTGGGTGCAGGTACATTTGCTGATGAGGATATTCAAAATAAAAAAACCAATCTCTTGTTCTTTGGTAATTTTCACAAAATGCCTCTGTTGAATTATGAAAATGCCATGAGGACTATGATGCAGGATCCCGATTACCTGTATAGTTCTATTGTGCAGGATATTTACAGCCTGGGCGCAGTACTCGGAAAAAAGTATAAATTAATCAGGCTTGCTTATAACATATTTATGTATGGAATCATTATCTCTGTTATTGCATTTGGAATAGCCGCTTATATAAACAGTGGTACTACTGCTGAGGCTGTAACCAATAGTACTGGTTCACCATTTTAAAATATTTGAATGCTTTTTAACAGAGATATTAGTTGGCTTAGCTTTAATCACAGGGTATTGCATGAGGCCGCAGATACAAATGTACCCTTATACGAACGCCTGAAGTTTTTAGCCATTTTTTCATCTAACCTCGATGAGTTTTTCAGGGTTAGGTATCCGGCAGTAATAGCCTTGTCTAAACTGGATAAAAAAACAAGAAAAAAAGAATTCTTGATGGATGAAAATGATATTGCAGAAATGGTGCAAAACAATATCAATAATCAGTTAAATGAATTTGGCAATATTTTAATTAATAGTGTATTGCCTGCATTAATGGAACAAAAAATAATCTTTTATTACGGGCAACCCATTCAGGAAGAACACCTGGCCGAAATAAAAGAAATATTTCTTTCCAATGTTTTATCATTTATCCAGCCCATTTTTATAGGGCCGGAAACGGCGGTAGATTTTATGCCTGAAAATAATCAGCTTTACTTTATTGTTACCATCAGGAATAAAGAAAAGCAAACGATCAACAATGTTGCCATTAATATTCCTTCAAAAAAACTGCAGCGCTTTTATGTATTATCTGCCATTAATGAAAACCGGTATGTAATTTTTATTGATGATATTGTCAGGCAAAATATCGCACTCCTTTTTCCAGGGCAGGATATTCTGAGTATTTACAGTATTAAGTTTAACAGAGATGCAGAATTAAAACTGGACGATGATTATAGTACCAACCTTCTGGATAAATTAGAAAAAAAATTATCTAAAAGAGATATGGGTTCTACTTCACGTTTTCTTTTTGAAAAGTCGATGCCTGTTAATCTTCAACTTTTTCTGGCATCTATTTTTAAGGTTAATGTTAATGATTTATTTGAAGGAGGCCGTTATCATAACCTGAGCGACCTGTTTGATTTTCCATCATTTGACAACTCACTTCATTACCCAAAACAGCCCAATATAGTATACCCGCCTGCTACCATCAATGGAGATATTTTTAAATCTATCGCACAAAAAGATGTGCTGTTGCATTTGCCTTATCACTCTTATACCCCTGTGCTTAGTTTTTTTAACCAGGCAGCGGTAGACCTGGATGTGACTGAAATTTATATTACACTTTACAGGGTTGCAAAGGAGTCACATATTGTAAATGCATTGATTAGTGCTGCCAAAAACGGCAAAAAAGTAACCGCTTTTATTGAGTTAAAGGCAAGGTTTGATGAAGCCAATAATATAAAGTGGAGCAGGGTGATGAAAAATGCCGGTGTAAAATTAGTTTACAGCGATCCTCATATTAAAGTGCATTCAAAAATTGCCCTGGTTAAAAAAAGAATGAACGATAAAATTATTTCTTATGCTGTAATTAGCACCGGAAATTTTAATGAGAGCACTGCTTCTTTTTATACCGATCATGTATTGATGACAAAAAATGAAAATATTTCTAAAGACCTGGAGCAGCTTTTTGGCCTGATGCAAAAAAAGATAAATGTAGTTATCAATGAGCAGCATAAGTTTAATGAATTATTCGTTTCGCAGTTTAACCTGCTGGATAAATTTGAAAAGCTGATAGAAGGGGAAATTAAAAAAGCTAAAAAAGGTTTGCCCGCTCTTATTCGTATAAAAGTAAATAACCTTGAAGAGCCTTATTTTATTGACCTGCTGTATAAAGCAAGCCAGGCAGGCGTAAAAGTGCAGATGATTGTAAGAAGTATTTGTTGCCTTGTGCCTGGTTTGGAAAAGATAAGCGAAAATATTACCATCAAAAGAATTGTAGATAAGTACCTGGAACATTCACGCCTGTTTCTTTTTGGAACCGGTGATGAAGCGGTGGTGGCTATGGGATCCACAGATTTAATGACCCGTAATCTCAGGCACCGTATAGAAGTTTGTATTCATTTAAAAGATCCGGATTGCAGGGAACAGATCATCCATTATTTCGATTTGCAATGGGCTGATAATACAAAGGCTGTGAATTTTAACAGAGAAATGGAACAGGTTCGTATCACAGCAGCAGGGGATACATACAATGCCCAAAATGACATTTATAATTATCTCCAACATACCTCATGTTAAACGCAGAAAGAAAATATTCCATTTTTTCAGGTGTAAGCAAATTCCGTTTCCGAAGAATTTTGTACATCGCTATATTTTGGACATTTATAGATATTATTGTTGCATTGCTCAATGATTATAATTATCTGCACAAAGATTATTCGTTATTCATTCGATCGGTAGTAGTATTTTTTATGAGCCTTATTATGGGATATCTCTTTATGTTTACCCTTAAAAATATTTTTAGCAAGAGCCCGCTTTTAATAAATTTTGTGGCAAAAACGGTGATCCTATTAGCTGCTGCATTTGCCATCACATTCCTTATTCATTTTGTAGATAAAAAACTAGTTCTTGGTCTATCGGGTGAAGTATCACTCAATATTTTTTTTAAAGAATCGATGGAGCCTAACTGGCTTGTAAAAAGAACGCTTTACTGGATCGTATTGTTTGCAGTTACGCAGTTATACCTGGAGATCAATGATAAATATTCTCCCGGTGTGTTTTTAGATATTATGGCTGGTAAGTATATAAAACCAAAAATTGAGAACCGTATCGTCATGTTTATCGATCTGAAAGATTCTACACCTATTGCAGAAAAATTGGGGCATCAGCAGTATTTTCTTTTTATACGGGAATTTATTTTACATCTTTCCATGGCATTAATAGAACATGGTGGCATTATTTATCAATACGTGGGGGATGAAATAGTGGTTTCCTGGCCATATTCCAAAGCCAATGCAAAAAATTGTATGTCAGCAGTAATAGAATGCCGCAAAAATATTCAAAAAAACGGGGAGGAATTTCGCCGTTTGTTCTCACTGGTTCCCGAGTTCAGGGTGGGGATACATGTAGGAGACGTAACAGTAGGCGAAATTGGAGTTATCAAAAAAGACCTGGCAATGAGTGGCGATACCATGAATACAACTGCCCGTATCCGCAGTGCGTGTAATGAACTCAACCAAAAATTTATTGTTTCTAAAGATTTTATAGAAAGCGGTAATCTCAAAGAATGGCAAAGCGAAAGCCTGGGGATTATTGATCTTAAGGGTAAAGCATCCGGTATTGAGTTGTTTGCATTAAAAATATAATGGATGAAAAAGAATATTCAACGCAATGTAGGTACTGTTGTTAATAAGCTAAAACTCCTTAGCATTGAGTTGATCATTTTAATGGCAGCATTTTTTTCCTCGGCGTTTTTAATAGTATTTCTTATCAAAGAAGTTTTTATACTCAAAACAGATGTGATTGATCAAAGTGTATTTCTTTTTTTAAACAGGCATACTTTTGATCAAACTACTTTATTTATGCAGGGGTTTACCTTGATGGGATCTCATTATTTTCTGGTGCCGGCAAACCTGCTCTTAATTGCCTATTCCTATTTTATAAGAAAGGATACCTGGTTTGCCATTAAAACATTTGCGGTTGCATTCTCCAGCCTGTTAATCATGTTTGGGTTAAAAATATTATTCAACCGTGCCAGGCCGCTTAGCCCGCTATTGCATGAAGTATCAGGGCTTAGTTTCCCAAGTGGCCATGCTTTTATGAGTTTTACATTTTTTGGTTTGCTTATTTTTCTGGTTAATAGAAAAATTAAAAATGCAATATTAAAAACGATTATCATCCTGCTATTGCTATCAATTATTATTATGGTGGGCATCAGCCGCATTTATTTAAGGGTACATTATGCCACCGATGTGATAGCAGGTTTTGCCTTGGGAATTATGTGGCTCATTATTTCATTATGGGCACTTCATATAATAGAAAAAAATAAAACCAAACTTCCGCCCGTACAGTAATTTTCAAAAATCATTGGAGGAATGTTGTAGTTTCCAATAACTTTAGCATTCAAATTAATTAACTATCAATGGTAAGAATTTTGTTGCCCCTGTTTCTCCTGGCTGCTAATCTGTTAACGGCACAAATAAAAAAACCGCTTTCGCATGATGTATATGATGGCTGGAAATCTGTAGGGGAAAGATATATCAGTAATGATGGTAATTATATTGTTTATGCCATCACGCCGCAGGAAGGAGATGCAGAGATGCTCATTCAGAATACTAAAACAGGATACAAAAAAATTATTCCAAGAGGCTACAATGCTGTTATAACCGAGGATAGCCGTTATGCCATTTTTAAAATAAAACCTGCTTACCAGGATACCCGCCAGGCTAAAATTAAAAAGAAAAAGACCGATGAAATGCCCAAAGACTCTCTTGTGATAATCATGTTGGGGCAGGATAGTATGATTAAAATCAGCAGGATAAAATCTTATAAAACGCCGGAAAAAGGCAGTGGGTGGATAGCTTACCAAATGGAAAAAACATTGCCGGATACCAGTGCCAAAAAGAAACCGGTGCCCGATAGCTTAAAAGCCAGGATAGATATGCTGACCAAACTGGCAGATTCTCTTATTAGAAAATCATTGGATTCTGTAAAAGGAAAGATTGATAAAGAAGAAGTAATAGCTGCTGCTAAAAAAGCCGTGAAGGAAATTTATAAAAAAGCAGATGATACACAAGCTGCAGAAGAGATTACCGACGCCGAAGGGGATGATGTTCCCGGGGCAACTGCTGCGGCAGAAGGAACAGATCTGTTTGTGAGAAATTTAAATACGGGTGCCATACGATCATTTAAAATGGTGAGCGAATACCTGTTTGATGAAAAAGGGAAGCAACTGTTAATTGAAATAACCAAAAACAGTAAGGATAGCAACAGCAAGGCGATGGTTTTAATGTATCATTTAAATACGGGTGTAACTGATACGGTAATGAAAGCTATGAACGATGCTAAGAATTTCGTTTTTGACGAGGATGGCAACCAGCTTGCTTTTGTAGCAGAACGGGATAGCAGTAGTAAATCATTACAGAAATATTATAAATTATGGTACTACAAATCATATACAGATAGTGCAGTAGTAATGGCACATAAAAATTCGGTGGGCATGAAAATGGGCAGTACCGTTAGCGAAAATGCTACTCTCCGGTTTAGTAAAGACGGACAGAAATTATTTTTTGGTACGGCTCCTATTCAGCCTGCAAAAGACACAACCCTGGTAGATTTTGAACTGGCCCGCCTGGATATCTGGCATTACAATGATGACTACCTGCAGCCGCAGCAACTCAAACAACTGCAACAGGAAATGCGCAGAAGTTATATGGCAGTAACCAAACCCGGCAGCAATGAAATAGTGCAACTCGGTACAGAAGATGCAGAAAATATTTTGCTGGTAGATGAAGGAAATGCAGACTGGGTGCTTGCTCAGAGCACAAAAGGATTCCGGTCATCTCTGCAGTGGGAAGGAAGAACAAAGTCTGTTGCTTACATTATTAATACCAATACTGCAGCCCGCACTCAAATTAAAAACAACAGCTTTGGAAATTATATGGCTTCACCAAGGGGTAATTATGTTTATTGGTACAACCCGGAATTAAAACATTATTTTACTTATAATGTTGCCAATGGAACCATTAAAAACGTTACGGAAAAAATAAAAGTTCCCATGTATGATACTGAAAATGATGTGCCTGATTTTCCGAGGGCAGCCGGAAGTACAGGTTGGGTAAGTGCGGATGAGTATTTTTTGGTAAATGATGAATTTGATATCTGGCAGGTAGATCCTAACGGTAAAGAGGAGCCGAAAAATATTACCAACGGTTATGGCCGAAAAAATAAAACGGCATTTGATTATATAAGGCTCGATCCGGAAAAAAGATTCTTTGAGCCAGGTGAAAATATTTTACTGGCTGCGCAAAATAAATTAAACAAACAGGCTGGTTATTATTTAAAGAAAATTGATGTAATCAGCGATCCTGTAAAACAGGGTATGGGTGCATACGCCAATGGCCCGTTGCTAAAAGCTAAAAGCGCCGGGCAATACCTTGTTCAGCGTTCTACACCTGCAGCTTCTGAATTGTTTTACGGAAGTACTCCTTCGGATGCCACAGCGGTAACTAATATTGCAGCACAACAAAGTGATTATAATTGGCTTACTTCAGAACTTGTACATTGGAAAATGTTTGATGGTAAAATGAGTGAGGGGATTTTGTATAAACCACAAAATTTTGATCCCAAAAAGAAATACCCGGTTATCTTTTATTTTTACGAACGCAACTCCGATGGTTTGTATAATTACCGGGCACCGGCTCCCAGTGCATCCACCATCAATATTCCTTATTTTGTAAGTAATGGATACCTGGTTTTTGATCCCAATATTTATTATAAAACTGGCGAGCCGGGGCAAAGCGCTTACAACAGTGTAGTAAGTGCCGCAAAATATTTGGCAACCATGCCATGGGTAGATGCTGCCAATATGGGGATACAGGGCCAAAGTTGGGGTGGCTATCAGGTAGCTTACCTTGTTACCAAAACCAATATGTTTCGTGCAGCAGGGGCAGGTGCACCGGTGGCTAATATGACCAGTGCTTATGGCGGTATCCGTTGGGGTGCCGGTATTAACAGGCAGTTTCAATACGAAAAAACACAGAGCCGTATAGG
>JBBRFX010000060.1:0-20179 GCA_038241275.1 Chitinophagales bacterium | reverse complement strand
TGGCATCCTGTGCACGGCGTAATTTGGCCGCACTCACCATTTTCATGGCTTTGGTTATTTGTTGGGTGCTTTGAACACTTTTTATACGGGTTCTTACCTCTTTTAATGCGCCGCTCATGGTGGTAAATGGTTTTGTTTGATCGGTTAATATTTACTTTTTAGTAAATATGGTCCCTTTTTTAGAGCCGCAAAGGTAGGGCAAATGCCTTTAAAATTCAAGCTCAAAAAAATGTTGGGGAGGGAAGCCTTTTAATTAAATACCCTACAGCTTACAATCTTTTAAAAGTAGCGGTAGTAGTTCAAAAAACAGGGTAAATCTGCTGATATGGTTTAATTGTTTTCATAACAGGTAAAAGCGCTAATGGCCTGATAACAACATTTTATAAAAAAATAATTTATTTATATACGTTAAAGCTATTTGATATTTAAAAACCAGCCTTCTCTAATATAAGTTATTTGTACCTTTGCCAGCCTGTCAATTTGGCTAATAAAAAGGCTTAGCACCAAATTTGACTTGAAAACTACACCAAACCGAATTATAGCATTTTTCAATTATATCAACTTATGTTAGGAATCATTTCCAAAATTTTTGGCGGCAGCAAAAGCGAGAAAGACGTAAAGCTTATTATGCCACTCGTAGAAAAATCCAATCGCTTTTTTGCCGAGTATCAATCCCTGAGCAACGACCAGCTAAGAAGTAAAACGGTAGAATTTAAGGCCCGTATCAAAGAACATCTTACTGCAATAGATGAAGAAATTGCCCAAAAAAATAAACAGGCAGATGAATTACCCGTAGCAGATATTAATGGCAGGGATGCTATATATAAAGAAGTAGATGAGCATAAAAAAGACCGGGATAAAAAAATTGAAGAAGTATTAAAGGAAATTCTTCCTGAAGCTTTTGCAGTAGTAAAAGAAACAAGCAGGCGATTTAAAGAAAATGAATTGCTGGTAGTTACTGCTACAGAACTGGACAGGGAACTATCCATCAAACAAGATCATATAACAATTGTGAGTGAAGAAGCTCATTATAAAAATACCTGGACAGCCGGTGGTGGAACCGTTACCTGGAATATGGTGCACTACGATGTGCAGCTTATAGGCGGTGCAGTTTTGCACAGCGGTAAAATTGCAGAGATGGCTACGGGTGAGGGTAAAACACTGGTGAGTACATTGCCTGCTTACCTGAATGCACTGGCCGGCGAAGGCGTGCATATTGTAACGGTGAATGATTACCTGGCCCGCAGGGATAGTGAGTGGAACGGACCCATCTTTGAATGGCTGGGATTGAGAGTAGATTGTATAGACAAACATGAACCCAACAGTGATGCCCGCCGCAATGCCTATAATGCAGACATTACCTATGGCACCAATAACGAATTTGGTTTTGATTACCTGAGAGATAATATGGTGCACAGCCCCGACGAAATGGTGCAGCGTAAACACCATTTTGCTATGGTGGATGAGGTGGATAGTGTGTTGATTGATGATGCCCGTACACCATTAATTATAAGTGGCCCGGTGGGACACAGCGATAATACACAACAGTTTTTTGATCTTAAGCCACGCATTGAACGCCTGATAGAAGTTCAGAAAAAAGCAACCAATCAATATTTAATAGAAGCCAGGAAAAAAATTGCAGAGGGAAACGATGATCCCAAAGATGGTGGTCTTGCATTGATGAGGGCACACCGTGGTTTGCCCAAGAACAGCGCTCTTATTAAATTTTTAAGTGAGCCGGGTATGAGGGTTAAACTGCAAAAAACCGAAAACTATTACCTGGCCGATCAGCAAAAAGAAATGCCCAAGGTAGATGCCGAATTATATTTTACCATTGATGAAAAAAATAACCAGGTAGAACTTACTGACAATGGTATTACTTTAATTACCGGACAGGGAGAAGATACAGAATTTTTTATACTGCCCGATATTGCTACCAAGCTGGGAGATATAGATAAAACAGATCTTGATGCAGAAGAAAAACTGCAGCGCAAAGAAAATTTGTTGAATGAATATGCGCTAAAGGCAGATCGTATTCACACTGTGCAGCAATTGCTGAAAGCCTATACTTTATTTGAAAAAGATATAGAGTATGTGGTAATGGAAGAAGCGGTGAAAATTGTGGATGAGCAAACCGGCCGTATTATGGAAGGAAGGCGATACAGTGATGGTTTGCACCAGGCCATTGAGGCAAAAGAAAATGTAAAGATCGAAGCATCTACACAAACTTATGCAACGGTTACTTTGCAAAACTTTTTCAGGATGTACCACAAGCTTTGTGGTATGACCGGTACAGCCGAAACAGAAGCTGCAGAATTATGGAGTATCTATAAACTGGATGTGGCTTCTATCCCCACCAATGTGAAAGTGATAAGGAAGGATGAGCAGGATATGGTGTTTAAAACCAAACGTGAAAAATACAAGGCTGTTATAGACCAGGTAGAAGAAAACAGGGAAGCAGGAAGACCCACACTGGTAGGTACCACATCTGTGGAGGTGAGTGAATTACTGAGCCGGATGCTGAAGCAAAAAAATATTCCGCATAATGTATTGAATGCAAAACAGCATAGCAGGGAAGCACAGGTAGTTGCAGAAGCTGGTATGGCAGGTGCCGTAACCATTGCCACCAACATGGCAGGTCGTGGTACGGATATTAAGCTTGGGCCAGGCGTAAAGGAAGCGGGCGGTTTGGCCATTGTGGGTACAGAGCGTCATGAGAGCCGTCGTGTAGACAGGCAGTTGCGTGGACGTGCAGGACGCCAGGGAGATCCGGGAAGTTCTACCTTTTATGTTTCATTGGAAGATGACCTGATGCGTATGTTTGGCAGTGAGCGTATTGCAGGACTTATGGACAGGATGGGATACAAAGAAGGGGAAGTGATTCAGCATAGCATGATTACCAAGAGTATTGAAAGGGCACAGAAAAAAGTAGAAGAAAATAACTTTGGTATCCGTAAACGTTTGCTGGAGTATGATGATGTGATGAACAAACAACGGAACGTGGTTTACGGCAAACGTAACCATGCATTGTTTGGCGAAAGACTGGCACTGGATCTTGACAACGCTTTTTATTCTGTAGCAGACGGCCTGGTAAATTCTTTTAAAGAAACCAACGACATTGAAGGTTTTAAACTGGCAGTGATCATGAACTTTGGTATTGATACGGCCATTACTGCTCCGGAGTTAGACAAAGAAAATGCCGGAGTACTTACAGAAAAATTATACAACGAAGCTATTACTCTTTACGACCGAAAAAAAGAAGCACTGGCTACCCAAACCATGCCCATCATTACAAATATTCGTAAAGAACAGGGCAATCATATTGAGAATGTGGCAGTGCCTTTTACCGATGGTAAAAAAGGCATACAGGTATTGGCCAACCTTGATAAATATTTTGCAAGCAAAGGAATGGAACTGGGTAGTTCGCTGGAGCGGGGCATTACACTGAGCCTGATAGATGATGCATGGAAAGAGCACCTTCGTGCCATGGATGATTTGCGCCAGAGTGTGCAAACAGCCGGTTACGAGCAAAAAGATCCCCTGGTAATTTATAAAATAGAAGCCTACAATTCATTTAAACAAATGGACGACCAGGTGAATAAAGACATTGTAAGTTTTCTAACGCATGCAGGTATTCCGATGGAGGAAACCAATGCAGCAAAAATTCAGGAAGGGCGTGAAAAGAAAACCGATATGAGCCGTATGAATGTGAACAAGGCTGAAATTGACGCAGCCGGTGATGATTATGCTGCCAATGAAAAAGATTATTTCGATCCATCCGCCAAGGTAAAACAGGAGCCAATAAGGGTAGAGCCCAAAATTGGCAGAAACGATCCTTGTCCTTGTGGAAGCGGGAAAAAGTATAAGCAGTGTCATGGAAAGGATGCTTAGGAAATGAGAAATGAAAAATGATAAATAAGAAATAAGAAAGTAAAAGAGCATTCATAACAGGATGCTCTTTTACATAAATTCATTCTTTTTATTTTTTTTGAACCGGCATATGCCTTTCATGGCAACATTGTTGTGTCACTCACTTGTACGGCATACCAATGGGCATCATTACAGAACATAATATTTTTTCATTTTGTTCTGAAATGCTTTTTGTTTGTGCGGATAGAGGATGAATTTTGCTATCCTCTGATTTACGCCTTCATCTGAATTGCCCCGGCCTTTTGAATTGCCCCGGCCATTTGAATTGCCCCGGCCTTTTGAACTGCCCCGGCCTTTTGAATTGTCCTGGCCTTTTGAATTGCCCCAGCCATTTGAATTGCCCCGGCCTTTTGAATTGCCCTGGCCTTTTGAATTGCCCTGGCCTTTTGAATTGCCCCGGCCATTTGAATTGCCCCGGCCATTTGAATTGCCCCAGCCTTTTGAATTGCCCCGGCCTTTTGAATTGCCCCGGCTTTCAGGCCGGGGGATAAAAAATATAAAATAACTCCGGGCTTTAGCCCATATAAAAATTATAGATATGAAACCAACAGCATTTTTATTTGACATGAACGGCACCATGATAGACGATATGGACTTTCATGAAAAAGCATGGCTAAAAATTTTTAATGAAGACATGGGGGCCAACATGACTTTGGCAGATACCAAAAAACACATGTATGGCAAGAACGATGAAGTACTGGTAAGAATATTTGGTGAAGGAAAGTTTACGCAGCAGGAAATGAACGACTACTCAATGAAAAAAGAAACGAGGTACCAGGAAGCTTTTTTGCCACACATGAAATTGATTGCAGGCCTGGATGATTTTCTTACAAAAGCATATGATCAGCATATAGCGATGGCCATTGGTACCGCTGCTATTCCTTATAATGTAAATTATGTATTGGATAACCTGCCGGTAAAAAAATATTTTAAAGCCATTGTAACTGCAGATGATGTAACTACCAGTAAACCACATCCCGAAGTATTTTTAAAATGCGCCGATGTTTTAAAATGTGCTTATGCAGATTGTATCGTATTTGAAGACTCGCCCAAGGGTGTAGAATCTGCTTTAAATGCAGGTATGAAAGCAGTTGTGATAAAAACCTATCATGAAGAACATGAATTTGCACATTTGAATAATGTGCTGATGTTTGTGGATGATTATGAGGATGAGCGATTGGAGGAGTTGTTTGTAAATTGATAAATGCGGGATTAATAATCCCGGTATTTTTATTGCCGGTGCGGACGGGGACCGTCCGACCGTAGTTCATGAATTTGCACATATGAAAAATCTAATGTTTGTGGATGATTATAGGGATGAGCGATTGGAGGAGTTGTTTGAATAAAGAAATTGAAATAATAAAATAGCCATCTGTTCCGATGGCTATTTTATTATGCCTGATAAAAGTTAAAAAAATATGTAATCCATTTCATTCCCGCATCCTTTGCTACATTACATTATAAAACTAAATCTTCCTTTATGAGAAAGTCTCTTATCCTTCTGTGGATGTTTACAGCAAGTAGTGCCATTGCATTTGCAGCAGACGAAAAAAATACAGTTAACTCCAGTATCAAATCTGTAACAGTTTACAGGAATGGAGCCGAGTTGATACATACAGCCAAAGCCAGCTTAAAACAGGGGAGTAATGAATTAACCATCGAAGGCATCAGTAATAGTATTGATATAAACAGTCTTCAGATAAATTGTCCATCTGCCATTACCATTCTTGGAGTTGAATTTAGTAATTTATATTTGGTAAATGAAATGGTTGCTCCGGCGATGAAAAAATTGCAGGATTCTGTAGAAACTGTGATTACAGAAATAGAAAAAATTGATATATCCATTACAACCACCGAAGATTTAATAGCTGTTTTAAAATCTAACAGAGAAATAAAAGGATCCCAAACAGGATTGAGTGTAGCAGAATTGGTGAAGCTGATGGATTATTACAAATTAAAATCTACCGAATTGCAAAACGAGCTTTCGGCTCTTAGGATTAAAAAGGCAAAACGGCAAGTGCTGCTTGATAAATTAAATAATCAGGTAGAGGAGGAGCAAAAGAAAAATACTAAAACTGCCGGAAGAGTAATTCTTCAGTTATCTGCAGCACTATCGGGTGATAATGAATTTACCATTTCTTATCTCACACATAATGCTTACTGGACTCCTTATTACGATATGAAAATAGAAAGCGTAACAAGTCCAATTAAAATTGTGTACAAAGCAAAAATTAGCCAGTCTACGGGTATAGATTGGAAAAAAGTAAAACTGTCTTTATCTACTTCTACGCCTTCACAGTATGGTGCTGCGCCATTATTAAAGAGTTGGTTTTTGAGTTATATAAACCCGGTGAGGGTAATGGAAAGGGATCTTAGTAAATCAAACAGTATACAATCTGCTTTGCAGGGGAAGGTAGCTGGTGTAGATATAACTTCTGGTAATGTTGGAGCTACCAATAAAATAATGTTAAGGGGTATTAATAGTACCACACAAAACAGTCAGCCCATTTATATTGTAAATGGCGCAGAGATGAGTAATTCCGACTTCTCAAGATTAGATCCGTCTTCCATAAAAAGCATCAATGTTTTAAAAGATGCAAATGCCACTTCTATTTATGGTTCAAGAGCTAGCAATGGGGCCATTGTTGTTACTTTAAAAGATGGCCTGGAAGATTATGTTTCGGTAGCAGATAACGAGCTGGATGTTACTTATGATATTGACCTGCCCTATGATGTGCCTACCAATGGCAAACAGCAAATAGCTACTTTAAAAGAAGCAAGCGTAAATAGTTTGTTTAAATTCTATGCAGTACCCAAGTTAGACAAAGATGCGTTTCTGCTTACAGAGATCAGCGATTGGGAAAAACTAAACCTGCTGGCCGGCGAAGCCAATATTATTTTTGAAGGAACTTATGTGGGGAAATCATTCATTGATCCAAACAGTACCAACGATACGCTAAATCTTACTTTGGGTAAAGATAAAAGGGTAGTGGTAAAAAGAGAAAAGCTTGCAGATTTTAGCAGCGTAAAATTTCTGGGTTCAAATAAGCTGCAGGTAATTACTTATGAATTAACAGTGAAGAATAATAAAAAAGATGCCATCAGCTTTATTCTGAAAGATCAGTATCCTATCAGCACCAATAAAGAAATAGAAGTAGAACTAATTAATAGCGATGGGGCAGCCATCAATGAAGAAATTGGCGTGCTCACCTGGAAGCTGCAACTGGCCCCGGGCGAAAGCAAAAAAGTGCGAATCAGTTACAGCGTAAAATATCCCAAAGGAAAAGTATTGAATTTGAATTAAGATTAAGGAGATGAATAAATAAAGATGCCGGGATTAATAATACCGGCATCTTTAATTGCCGGAGCGTACGGAGACCGTCCGACCGTAGTTCACGAAGAACAGGAGTTTGCACAATTGGATATTGTGTTGATGTTTGTGGATGATTATGAGGATGAGCGATTGGAAGGGTTACTTTGATTGTTGGTTATACCAGCTTACTTTATACGAATACAATCTTTTTAGCAAGCCATCAGTAATATCTACTAGGTATATCGTATTAATGCTTGCCTTAATTTTTATAATTAAATCTCCAAGGCTTTCTTTATTTGTTAAGTCTGACAGGAAAAACACATCCTTTCGTTTAATGCCAATATATTGGCTATCCAGAATAATTGGGTCTCTTTCGTGCCGCAAATAATTTTCATCAAACCACGGAACAAGGCTACCATTTGGTCTTTTAAAAAGGTCTTTATAACCCATAACTAGTGTATCCATAAATGTGTTGTGACAGGCAGAATCAACCACTGTATAATTATAAAAAACAAATTCATAGTAAAAGCAATTATCGGATTTGTCTGGCACAATTCCCTTAATCTTGTAATAATTAGTAACAAGGCAAATCTTACTAAAATGAGGTTTCAAATGTTGGCAGAGTGAATTTTCTGAGGTTAAGCTCTGATTTTTTGCTTTGGCGTCAAACACGATAAATAGTGTATCAACGCTGTAACTTTTAATGAAAAAAAGCATCAGAATAAAAAAAATATTTATTTTGTTCATGATAGATAATATTAATGTTTGCGTTTTTAGTTGGGTTAAGGAAATTTGCAAGCACTGTAAAATATTCACCTAAAAAACTGTGTTCATATTATCTTCGAATATAACTTGAAATATAGTCGATGTTTCCTTTATTGAATCATCGATCACAACATTATCAATTGTATTCGAAGCGTATAAATTGTTAAAAAGAGTAAAATCCGAAAAGAAATATTGGACATGATTAATTAGATCCTTTGCAAAATCTTCATGTTTTAATGTAAATGGATAAAATGAAAGATGGTAATTATTTTTCCCGAACCGATCTCGAATTGGAATTTCCGTTTGCATTTGTTGATGATAAAAGTATATTCCTATATATTTTGGCAAAAAGCTAATATTTAGTATAATACCTTCCTTATTGCCATTGAATCCAATTATTAGTGTATTGGTTTGTTGATGCGAAGCATTCGACACATCTCTTGCATACCCTTTTTTTTTATACATTTCTACTATTTTATCCCACCCTGTAGCACAAGATTGCTTCTTAGCTAAAGCATCATTAAAGTTTATATTAGTTTTTGCCAGAAAAGATTCAAGCAAGGAAGCGTCATAATATTTTCGGACTTCGTCGTAAATGCTATTTCTCATTTAATTACAAGTAGGTGAGTAAGTGCTAACTGAGGTATTTGAACTTGTTGATGGACTTAGTCTGCACTTGGTTGAGGTTGTTGGAAAAAAACATCTCAAAAAAGATTCCGTTTTGGAGTGAAAATCTATCTGTGAGGGTGAGTGATCCTGCATTGAGCAACTCGGGCCATATTGTGACGAAACAATCAGGGCCGCAACGTTTGAGCATCTGCTAGCTATTTTTTGTGCTGCGTATTTGGAAAATCTCCAAACATAAGAATTTATTGAATTGTCCCAGATTCTCTGAATATCGCTTTGAAATAAGTCCGGGAAAAATTCACTCAAATAAATAAATGCAGATTTTGGCGGAATATTCGGGCCAAAAGGCGAAGGATAAATTTCGGTGTTCATTGCGTAATCAGAAATATCATTTGGTAAAAAATAGTAAGCGGAAAATGTATTCACACTATTCGATGATTCAAACTTTAAATATGTCATATTTGTCTCCCAATAAGAATTGTCATTACCCTGTATAAAATTAAAGGAATTTAAACATATTCTATCCATTGGTGCATCATCAATAGGCACCCACCCTATCCCCCCACCAGGTGCCGGGCAAAGGGGTGTATTTATAGAAGGAGGTGTTTCAGGGCAAGGGTAATTATGAGGTATATTATTTGATCCGCTGCCGCCGCCACCTCCTGTAGGTGTGCCACCACCGTCGCCTGGTAATTGACCACCACCAGAACTAAATGTAATTATTTCCCAACAAACCTCAATAATATCACTATAGCCACCTTCGCATCCCCCGGTTCCGGTAGTCCACGAAGTGTTATCTTGTTTTTGAAAAGCAGACACCGTAGGGCAAACAGAAATAACAATATCCTCGCAGTAATAAGCAATTGTGAGGTTGTTGTTAACATAACCATTGCTTGCAAATGACGATACCGAATCTTTAAACTTAACCGTTTTTGTAACATTTGTATTACCCAATCTATTATCACGACTATTATTAAATAAACTGCTGTCTTTAATAATAAACTGTTCATGGCCGAAAGTTATATTATCAAGTTTCATTACAAGCAACGTAAAATCATCTGAGGTCATTGCATTGCTGGTTTCGGATTTGGGGTAAGATTTATAGTCCTGGGCAAGCGAATAATCTATTGCTATGCTGTCATTCATATTGGCACGAAGAAATCCATTTACCTGAGTGCCATCCTGCAATACTAAAGGAATATATATGATGGTATCTAAAGCAATATTACCTACTACATTATTCTGATTTATATTACCTTGCTTTACGGCTAATACTTTATTCCACACAGGGTATCCATTCTTTAAAGCAAAACTGCTTACAAATTCTTTGCTTTTATTTCTTTTAGCAATTTCATTAATAATACGTTTAATCTGTGGGTCTGTACCTGCGGGTACTTTAAAGAATTTGTTGGCTATTTCAATTTGGTCGATGCCTCTATGGTCTAAGGGTAGGTCTGTTTTTTTGCATGAGTATAAAAAGATTGAACTTAAAATTACCAATACCGTTAAAAAGACTGTAAATTTTACATTTAAATAAAGTGCAGATAACTTTTTCATGAGAGTGTGATATTAGTTTGGTTTAAAATATAACACGATTTTAGAAAAATGTTTTCAAAAAAAGAACAGGGTTTTTCCTGTTTTTAAAAAAATATGCAAAAGATAATAATGTGGTAACATTAGCCATATATAGCTTTTTAGCTTGATCGGTTTCTCTACCTGAACATCAAATAAGATATTTAAATGCCAGTCTTTTATAATCATGCCTGCATCACAATCATAAAACTACTTCCTTTACCCACTTCACTTTCTATTTTTAATGCTGCATTTATTTTTTGGAGTAGTTCTCTTACTAAAAATAATCCAAGCCCGCTGCCTTTTTCTCCCTGCGTGCCCTGGGTAGTGCTGTTTTCATTTGCTTGTATTTTGTTTATTTGTTCGGGGCTCAAACCAATGCCTTCATCCCTTACCGTTAGTACCACATAGTCGTTTTGTTTGCAAGCCGAAATGTAAATATCATTTTTAGCCCCGCTGTATTTGATGGCATTGGTTACCAGGTTTCTTAAAGCGATGGAAACGATATCATAATCGCCCAAAGCCGTACTGGCTTCTATTTGCTGATGAATAGTAATTTCTTTTTGCAATGCCTGTGCCTGCACATTATGAACAGTATCCCATACACAATCTGTAATATTAATGGGAGTGATAGACACATTGGTATTTTTTATCTGCACATTGGCCCAGGCCAGCAGGTTATCCAGCATATCGCCGGTATTAACCACGGCGTTCATCGTTTGCAGTTTAAACTGTAGTTTTTTCTCCGGTGCAAGCGCATCATTATCTGCCAATGACAAATAAGAACGCAGGGTAACCAACGGGTTTCTAAGGTCGTGGCTGATGATGCTGAACAAACGGTCTTTTACCTGGTTAAGGGTTTGCAGTTCATTTTTTTGTTCGCTGATCTGGATATTTTTTTGTGTGAGCTCTTTATTGGTTTTATGGATGCGGGTATAAAAATAAATGCCAGTAGCCAGTGAAAAAGCCGCAGCCAGGGCGATGATGATAAAAAGATTTCGCTGGCTTTTTTGTTTTACCAGTTCGGTTTCTTTTTTTACGATCTCAATATTTTTCTTTTCTACCTGGTAATCGGCTTCCAGTTGTGTTAGCTGGTTTTTGCTGTCTATGGTAAAAATGCTGTCTTTGATCTGGTAATATTTTTTCAGGAAATTGGTTTGTTGTTCATAATTTTTCATGCTGCCAAACATATCAGCCATGTTGCGGTAATTTTCCATCTCGATGGTGGGGCTGCCCGTTTGTTTTGCATAACCAATGCTTTTATTAAATGCTTCCTGTGCTTTGCTGTAATTACCAGCCTGCGAATAAATGGAAGCAATATTATTGTATAAAGCCCCCATGCGATCTAAGGGTGCATTGGTTTTTTCGAAAAATATACGCACACTGTCAAAGCTTTTTAAAGCTTCAGCAGTTTTGTATTGATGTTTATAAGTGAGGCCGATATTGGATAAACTGTTCATCGCATAATCTTTATCCTGTATCAGCGTGGACAGGTTATAGGCTTTGTACAGGTAAAGCAAAGCAGAATCATACTTACCCAACTGATCATAAGCAATGCCACGTGTATCATAAATGCTGGCCAGTTGTATACTATCGTTCATGGCCAGTATCAGCTTTTCTGCCTTGTCGTAATATTTATTGCTGTTGCTGTTATCCTTATTTTGAAAATATACATTGCCAACAGACATGAGTGCATTGGATAATCTAAAACTGTCTTTTAATTTTTCATATCCTTTGATGGATTGCTGGTAATTGTAAAGTGATTTTTCAAAATCTGCTTTTAGCAAATAACAAAAACCGATGCTGTAAAAATTATTAGCCGCTTTTAGTACGAGCCCTTCTTTTTCTGCAATTGTTTTGGCTTTTTCAAAATACTCAATGGCCTTGGAGGCATTGTTGTTTAAATAATAATCGCCCAGTTGGTTATATATTTTCATTTTGGCAGTATCAGCAATATCGGTATCGGCTGCTTTTAATAAACTATCTGCCGGAAAATTATTTTGTGCATTGGCAATTTGAGTACAGGATATAAGTATTACATACAATAAAAATCGATACATGGTATTCCTTAAGTTTTAAATAAATCTTTTAATGGCATTATTGCCGATGATAGCTTTTACCACATTTTCTGCATAGGTTTTGCCTATGGGCAATTGAATTTTATTAAGCAAAATATGATTACTGTCTACCGAGGTAATTTTATTTTTATTAACCAGGTAAGTGCGGGATATTCTTACAAAATTGGATTCCGGCAATTGCTGTTCCAGGTTTTTCATATTTACAAGTGCAATTTTTTTATCCCCGTCTTCTAAAAATATATTTACAAAATCGCCCAGCGATTCCACATAGATCACACTCTTATAATCGATTTTTACAAAACTATTTTTTTCTTTAATAAAAAAAGCGTCTTCATTTTCTTTTTTAAATCCTTCATTGGCAGGAATCATTCTTTTCAATTCCATTAACTGCCGGGCTTTTTCTATGGCCCTCATCAGGCGGTGAGGGGCTACCGGTTTTACCAGGTAATCAATGGCATTTACTTCAAAAGCATCGGCAGCATAATTACTATGAGAACTGATAAATATAATCATGGGCAGCACTGTAAGGCTTTTGGCCAGTTCTATGCCCGATAGATTGGGCATTTCTACATCCAGTATCAGCAGGTGAGGACTGAATTTTTGCAACTCCATGCTGGCTGATACAGCACTATCACATACGGCCAAACATTCCAGGTTTGGAATTAATTCCAGTTGCTGTAAAGTAATTTCCCTGTACACGGGATCGTCATCTGCAATAATATAGGTAAGCTTGTGGATAGTCATATAAACCTTAAAATTAAAACATTCAGGGCATTTGTATATTAATAAACTACTGATATACCCGTTTCATCTACTAGATATACCATTTCACCTATTTGGTAAAGTATAAATCAATTATGCTCTTTAAATTCGCATCGGTTTTTCATAGGATATTGGATTTTAAAACGGGGCCGAATTTTTATTCAAGCCCCCATTTTTTTAAATCGATCCATATTTTAATTAAGCAACTACAATTATCCGGTTAAATATCAATATAAACGAACATAGTGCCTCTTTACAAAAAGAGATTATGTAAAGCAAAAAAGCCATCCCTGCAAAGGGATGGCTTTTAATATGCTGTTGACGGTTTTATTTAATACCGTATTTCTTCTTATACCTTTCGTTTAGTTGTTTGTGTTTGTCGTTAAGGTCAATATCACGGCCTTGTATAAACGCTTTTACAACAATGCTGGTTCTCATGTCTAATATATCCCCTTCGCTGATGATGATGTTGGCATCTTTGCCCACTTCTATACTGCCTGTACGATCTGCAATGCCCAGTATTTTTGCGGCATTGAGTGTAATGGCCGCTAATGCTTCTTCTTTACTAAGGCCATAGCTTGCAGCCGTACCTGCATTGTACATCAGGTTGCGGCCGGTGGTTTGCCCATCTTCATCAGTAATGGCAAAGAGTACGCCAGCCTGCTGCAAGCTGGCGGGTGTTTTAAATGGCTGGTCCAGGTCATCGTCTTCTGATGTAGGCAGGCTGTGCAATTGCTGTAATATCACTGCTATATTATTTTGTTTTAATAATGGAGCAATTTGAAAACTTTCGCTTCCGCCAATAATAGTTACCTCAAAGCCAAACTCTTTTACAAAATCAATAGCTATCAGCATTTCTTTTACGAGGTTGCAATGCACAAAAAATCGTTGCGATTTATCAAACAATCCTTTTACTGATTCAAATTTTAAATTGGTAGCGGTTTTGTTATTTTGTGTTTGATAAGCTTTTGCTTCTCTAAAAAATGCTTTTACTTTTTCTATTCTTTCCAATGCCGCTTTTAAAGGGTCAGTATCCGGTTCTCCTCCACCTCTTGCAAAACCAGCCCTGGGCCTGTTAAATAAAGAAGGCATATAAAAATGAATAGCCCCATTTTTTTTGTAAACAGCATCCTCATAATTCCAGGCATCAAACTGCACCACACTGCTGCTACCCGCCAGCAACTGGCCGCTTGGTATAATATTGGCCAGTAAAATACCATTGCTGCGTAATGTATTAATGATTTTAGAATCGGTATTATAGGCAACTATACTTTGAATGTTGGGATTTAATTCTCCTAATTCATTAAAGTCATTACTGCCTCTTACCTGGCTGCCAATTTCCTTTAAGCCAATATTGGTATTGCTTAAAATAAGCCCGGGATAAACATCTTTGCCTGTTGCATCAAATACTTTTACATCATCTGCAGGTATTGGCAGGTTGGTGCCTATCTTTTCAATTTTTCCATTATTGATCTGTATGGTTGTATTGGTAAGCACCTGCCCGTTGCCGGTATGAACGGTGCCATTTTTTATAAAAAGCAAACCATTGTATGCAGGTGCAGGATAAATGGTTTCCTGTGCCACAGCAACAAGGCTAATGGCCAGTGAACCTATTATTGTTATATATTTTTTCATTGTAAACATTTAATACTTAAAAAAAGAATAGTTTATCGATAATAATATTCCCATTCCCCCTTCAGGGGGTTAGGGGGCTGCATTAGTCTTCTATTGTCATCAACCCATGGCTGTGTGCATGATCTTCGCAGGCATTCACTTGTCTAAGGCTGGGCGTGGCCGGGCTTACAGGGCCACCCGTTTTCTTTTCATCCAGCATTTTTTGAATGATCCTGTTTCTTTCAACCACAACCTGCCTGCGCAGTTCCTTATCTTTTTCCCTGTCAAAATATACAATACCATCAACCAGCGTTTTTTCTGCTTTTGCATAAATGCTCATGGGATTATCGCTCCATATTACAAGATCGGCGTCTTTACCTGCTTTAATGCTTCCAACCGATTTATCAATATGCAACATAATAGCAGGGTTTAACGTCACCATTTTTAAAGCATCTTCTTCATTCATGCCCGAATATTTTACAGACTTGGCCGCTTCCTGGTTCAGCCGCCTTGCCATCTCAGCGTCATCACTGTTGATGGCTACATTCACTCCCACATTGTGCATAATGCCCGGGTTGTAAGGGATAGCATCCTGCACTTCCAGCTTATATGCCCACCAATCGCTAAATGTAGAGGCGGCAGCGCCATGTGCTTTCATTTTGTCTGCTACTTTATACCCTTCCAGTATATGGGTAAAAGTGTTGATCGTAAATCCAAAATGTTCTGCCATTCTCATGGTTTCAATGATTTCACTTTGCACATAACTATGGCAGGTAATAAATCTTTTTTTGTTCATAATTTCTACGAGAGCATCCAGCTCAAGATCCCTGCGCACCAATTTTCCGTTCGGCCCCTTTAGTGCATTTTCATAATCTTTTGCTCTTGTAAATGCATCCATCTGCACCTGCTCTACACCCATACGGGTGTCCGGAAAACGATTGTTGGTTTGAGATGTGGTACGTTTTACATTTTCGCCCAATGCAAATTTTATAAAACCATCTGCTCCTTTAAATTTCAAACCTTCATCATTGGCACCCCAGCGCAATTTTATTAACTGGGTTTGCCCGCCAATGGTATTGGCACTGCCATGAAGGATGTGAGAACTTGTAACGCCTCCGCTTAACTGCCTGTAAATATCTATATCGTCCGGATCGAGATTATCTGCAATGCGCACTTCAGATGTTACGGATTGGCCGCCTTCATTTATAGAAGCTGCAGCAATATGACTGTGTTCGTCAATGATGCCGGCTGTAAGGTGTTTGCCTGTGGCATCAATAATGCGGGCAGCAGTATTACTTAGATTTTTTCCTACTGCATTTATCTTCCCGTTTATTACCAATACATCAGTGTTGGTAAGTATTCCTTCTTTTTCATTGGTCCACACTGTTGCATTTTTTAAAAGAATGGTTTCGGCTTTGGGCATTTCTTCCCATCCAAAAGACATGTTGGGGTAAGTGAGTTTGCCCATTGCTGGAGCCATTTTTTTGCGGCTGCTGTCAGCTTTTGCAATAATATCTTTTGTATAACCTGCGGTCCACCACAAAGCATTTCCACTGCTGTCTGTGCCGGTGCCGCTCCAGTTATTGCCATTACTCACACCACTCAGCCTGAATCCTTTTTTACCTTTTTTGGTTTCAGTAAAACTCAACTTTACTATTTTACCGTCATGGCTAAATTTAGAAGCTATCGTATCCTTACTGATGATATCAGCCGCATTGCTGCTCTTTACATCAAGGCTGAAAGTTTTTATTCCGGATGCCGTATGTAACAGTAACGCATAGTTGCCTTTTACTTCCTGCATGGCATCTTCTTTTACGCTATATTTTTCGCCCTGCACCCAGTTTTGAATAAGGATAGTTTTTTCTGCAAACAGCGGCCCGCTTGTAATAAGAAAGTTGGCCCATTTACCCACGTCAATGCTTCCTGTTTCGTTGTAAACATTTAAGAGGGTTGCAGGTGTTTTTGTTAGTGCCTCCAGGGCTTTATTTTCGCTAAGGCCATATTCAATTGCTTTGCGCAGGTTGCTCATAAATTGTTTGGTATCCCGCAGGTCGGCAGCAGTGAGGCAAAAATTGATGCCTGCTTTTTCAAAAGCTGCAGGGTTAGAAGGGGCCATTTCCCACTGCTTCATTGTGGCAAGGCTGATAAAGCGTGTTTCGTTAGGATCTTCTACATCCATTGCCTGCGGAAAATTAAGTGGTAAAATAAAAGATGCTTTGCTAGCAGCCATTTCTGCCATACGCTGGTATTCATTGCTACCTGCTTTGATGATAAATTGTATGCCGAATTCATCTCCCACACGGTCTGCACGCAGGTCGTTCCATTTGTCATTGGCTTCAAATATTTGGGGCAGCAACAGGTTATTGTTCCATGCCTGCAGACTAAGATTCACACCTTCGCTAACAGGTTTGCCCGGTTGTGGTGCAGGTTGGCTTTTATACCATTGTGCATCTATAAAAGTTTGACGCAGCAAGGCAATACTGCCCATTAAGCTGCCGGGGTAGCTTTGTGTAGAAATGCCTTTGGTAAAAGAATAATGAGAAGAAGCTTTTTCTTTAAGGATGGTAAAATTCTCGGCATTATTGGCAAGGCTTACTACAGTGCCCGTTCCCCGGGCTATACCATCTTTTTGATGGGTGAGTACCACTCCAAATCCTGCATCTCTTAAAGTTTTTGCTTTGCCTTCATCGGCAGTAAAAAGACTGGCTGCTGTTACTTCAGAACGAATAGCCTGGTTCCAGCCATAAGCCCCTTTAGCATTACTGGTTAGCTGAGCAGGAGCACTAAAGTTAAAACCACCGCCCTGTCTTGTGGGTACAGCAATACCATAGTCGCTGTAAATATCAATGAAAGAGGGATAGATGAATTTTCCTTTGCAATCTATCACAGTAGCATCTGCAGGTATGGATACCTGGGTTCCGACAGCCACAATTTTTCCTTCCCTAATTACCAAACTACCATTGGATAAAATGTTCTGTGCACCCTTTACAATAGTTGCATTGGTAAAAACATACACACCGGTACGTTTATCAGCTACACCATTTACCGGGAAAGTTTCCTGGCTAACGGCAACGGTAACCTGAAAAGCAGTTAATAAAAACAGCAGGGCTGTTTTACTTTTTCTCATAACAATTGATTTTATATTTTGGTAAAATAACAAAGATTGGAAGCTACTTTAATAAAAGGGATAATTAATAACCACTCTTCATATTTAATTACATTGTTGTCCGGCTAAATGCCTGAAACGCTTATCAAGGCTGCATAATCTCACCACAACCCCTCTCCAAAAGAGAGGGGCCAGACCCCTCAACCAGAAAGTACTTGAACGATTTGATAGAGTTTTAGTCGGACAATTGTGATTTAATTACATTAAAGGGTAGAATGAACAAGAATATTTAAGGAATGTTCAATCAGGCTTTCTACCGCTTTGTTGCTGTCTGCCGAGAATTGTTTGGCTATCCGGTTGGCTACAATTACATTTAAGCTGATGCAATGGTGTCCCATCAACCTTCCCAGGCCATAAATGGCCGAGCTCTCCATTTCAAAATTGGATACAAAATGAGGCCCCATTTTAAAATCAGTAAGCTTCTCAATTAGACCGGGATAGGCAAGGCCTAATCTCAATACTCTTCCCTGTGGACCGAAAAAACCAGGACATCCGATGGTAATTCCATGCGTATAACCGTTGCCGAAAGTTTGCAGGAGATTGCTGCTGCCTTCAAAAATATAAGGTAAAACATTTCCGGCCGTTAAGCCGGTATGAATTTTAAAAGCTTCGATGAGGGCTAATTCTTCGGGATGATTTTGTTTATTGTAAAAATGCATGACGTTATCAAAGCCAAGGCCATGGGTACCTGCCACAAAACTATCTACTACAATATCTTTTTGTAAAGAACCGGATGTGCCCAGCCTGATAAGATTTAAAGAAGTGAGTTTGTCTTTTATGGTTCTTGTTTCAAAATTGATATTAGCAAGTGCATCTATTTCATTCATGGCAATATCAATGTTGTCTGGTCCAATACCAGTACTTACTACAGAAATTCTTTTTTTGCCCAGCCAACCCGTATGAGTGATGAATTCACGGTGTTTGAAAGTAAATTCAATGTTGTCAAAATGCTGACTCACCTTTTGAACCCTGTCCGGATCTCCCACCAGTAAAATAGTTTGGGCTATTTCTTCGGGCCTTACCCCCAGGTGATAAATGGCCCCACGGGCATCTAATATCAATTCCGATTCGGGAATACTGTTCATATTAAAATTATTTACTGAGAAGAAAATTTCAAGTTAATTATAAAAATCGAATGAGCGTATTTGCAGCATTTAATTTTCTGTTGCAACAGTTTCAACATTCATTTACCTTTAAACTAATTTTGAATTTGACCAATAATAATTATGGCAGAAAAAACGATTGCAATTCCTTCATTTAGTTTGCCTGCAAGAATAGACCAGGTAGGCATTGAAGAAAGAGCCGCACGCTTTACAAAGCGCAGCATAAAAAAAGAAACAAAACTTAATGGGTTGTTATTAACCCTTAATATGATAGACCTTACTACGCTGGAGGGGAAAGATTCGGAAGGTAAGGTAAAACAGATGTGTTATAAGGCCGTGCACCTGCATGATGCTTATCCCGGCCTGCCAACAGTAGCCGCAGTTTGCGTTTATCCATCTATGGTAGCTACCGCTAAAAAAGCGGTTGGCGATTCCGGCGTAAAAGTAGCTTCGGTAGCTACGGCTTTTCCAAGTGGGCAGGCACCACGAAATGTTAAGATCAGCGATGTAAAATTCGCAGTGCAGCAAGGTGCAGATGAAATAGATATGGTCATAAGCCGTGGTAAGTTTCTGGAAGGTGAATACAATTATGTATTTGATGAAATAGCTGCGGTTAAAGAAGCCTGTGGCGAAGCAAGACTAAAAGTGATTTTAGAAACCGGCGAACTGGTTACTTATGATAAGGTCCGCAGGGCCAGTGATATCGCTATGTATGCGGGTGCAGATTTTATTAAAACCTCTACCGGTAAAATAAGTCCGGCGGCCACTATGCCGGTTACTCTTGTGATGCTGGAAGCCATTCGTGACTTTTATTACAAAACAGGAAAGATGATAGGCATGAAACCCGCCGGCGGAATTTCCAAATCAAAATTAGCATTACATTATTTAGTGATGCTCAATGAAACATTGGGGGTAGATTGGATGAATAATCAATGGTTTCGTTTTGGTGCCAGCAGTTTGGCCAATGATGTGCTGATGCAATTAATGAAAGAGAAAACGGGCGTGTACCAGGGGAAGGATTATTTTTCGATAGATTAAGAAGGTTCAAGGGTTCAAAGGTTTAAGGGTTCAAAGGTTTGAAGTCTCAAAAGAATTGAAGTTTTGTAATTCAAAGAATTTCTAATTTTTTTATGGCGTCAAAAGAAAAATTTCAAGAAATAATAACCTGGAAGGAAGCAAGAATTTTAAACAAGGAGGTCGGGAAACTCATCGATGACGAAAGATTTAGGAAAAATTTTCGGCTGATAGG
>JBBRFX010000059.1:0-20634 GCA_038241275.1 Chitinophagales bacterium | reverse complement strand
TAACTCAACAGGATTCTATTTTTATACAATCCAATGACCCGGGCCTTGTTTTATACAACCTGTCATTTTCTTATTTAGGCCCCGGCAAGGGTAACTACCGGCAATTGTTAAACGCTGCCAATGGCCGGGTGTTTGAATGGGTGCAACCAGATATCAACAATAATCTACAGGGCGATTGGGAGCCGGTAACACTTTTAGTAACTCCCAAAAAATTACAGGTATTTACCCTTGGGGCCAATTATCTTATTAGCCCAAAAACCAGGATAACTACAGAAGTGGCCATGAGTAATTATGATGTAAACCTGCTCTCTTCAAAAGATAAAAGCAATGACAATGGCTTTGCGGCAAAATTTGGTTTGCAAAACGATGATGTAAAAATAAAACTGGGGGCAAAAAACCTGCTTTTGCAAACAACCCTTGGTTATGAATTTGTGCAGAGTAGGTTCAAGCCACTGGAGCGTTTGCGTAATGTAGAATTTCTAAGAGACTGGAGTCTGCCATACGAAAGAATAGCAGCCGACGAGCATATCAGCAATGCGGCAGTAAAACTGGCCGATACAAAAGGAAATAATGTACGCTATGAAATTATGAATTACAGGCGAAGCGATGATTTTACAGGGTGGATGCATCGCTTGCAGCAATACACTGATTTTAAGGGATGGAAAATGACCAATAACATCAGCCTTAGCCTTATTGATGATGTATTTAATAAAGGCAGTTTCTTAAGACCTGTGCTGGATATTAAAAAGGAATTTAAAAAGTGGAAGCTAATGGAAACCGGTTTTAAATATACCGGGGAGCACAACAGGATTAATAATAAGGCTGCAGATACATTAACGGCCTTAAGTTTTGGCTTTAATATTTATGAAGTATATCTAAGATCCAACCAACAAAAGCCTAACAAATGGGGGATGTCTTATTACCGTAGAAATGATCTGTTGCCCCAGGGATCGTTGCTAAAGAAAGCTGATAAAAGTAATAATTACCAATTGTTTTCCGAGCTAATGAAAAATGAAAAACACCAGGCAAAATTTACGGTTACCTTTCGGGATTTAACAATAGATGATCCGCACATCAGCAGGCAAAAAGCAGATCAAAGCATTTTGAGCCGAACAGAATATTATGTAAATGAATGGAAGGGTTTTCTTACAGGCAATGTGTTATATGAACTGGGCAGTGGCCAGGAGCAAAAAAGAGAATTTTCATATGTAGAAGTGCCGGCAGGGCAGGGGCAGTTTACCTGGATTGATTATAACGGAAACGGTATTGCAGAACTTAATGAATTTGAAGAAGCACTGTTCCAGGATCAGAAAAAATATATCCGGGTTTTTTCTCCTTCCAACCAATATGTAAAAGCCAATTATTTACAATTTAATTACAGCTTTAGTTTAGATCCTAAAACGATTATGAATCCTGCAAAGTCAAAAAAAGGACTGCGAAAAATTTTAATAAACAGTTCCAGTAGTTCTGCTTTGCAGATTAGTAAAAAAGCGGTGAGTGATGGTAATTTTCTTTTTAATCCCTTTGATAAAAAACTGGTAGATACTTCTCTTATTACTTTGAACTCCTATATCTCCAATACTTTTTTTTATAACAGAACAAGCAGCAGGTGGGGGCTGGAATTTACGCACAGCCAGTCGGCAGGAAAGTCTTTACTGGCTTATGGTTTTGAAAGCCGTAAACTGGATAACCTCTCGGGAAAAATCCGCTTAAATCTAAAACGAAATTTTGTAAGTAATTTAAATCTAAGACAGGTAAAAAATATTTTAAATACCAGCTCCGTAAAATTTGATAACCGTAATTATAATATCCTGAATTATTATATCGAACCTAACATTTCCTATATCTACAAATCAAACCTGCGGGCCACGCTTGGTTACACAATGTCCTTCAGAAAAAACACAATAGATTCTATGGAAAGATCCAACAACAATGCCATCAAGGCAGAAGTTAAATACAACACACTTGCCAACAGCAGTATCATAGCTAAATTTACTTACGATCAAATAGCTTTTAAAGCATACCCCGGTGCAGCCAATACCACGGTTGGTTACATTTTACTTGATGGATTATTACCCGGTAAAAACTATTTATGGAATATTGAATTTACCAAACGTATTGCCGGCAATATTGAAATGAGTGTAAACTACGAAGGCCGCAAACCCGGCGTTGCTCAAACAGTTCACATCGGCAGGGCGTCTGTAAGGGCGTTATTTTAAGCCGGCATTTTTCCAGTCACAAGTTCATTATTACAACTTGCGATAGAATTGTCGGTGCATTCACATCTAAAGTTGAGCGAACTTTTCTTTTTAATTCCTTACATTTAAAGCATAAAATTAAGGCTGAACATTTGTTCAGCCCTAATGGTTAAATCTTCATTTAATTTATAATACTACCACTGTAGCAGATGCTAATTTCTTATTGTTCTTATCGCTTAACAATACGTTGTAAGTTCCCTTGCCATGGTTTCTTACATCTATATCCATTCTTTGATAAGAAGTAGTGATGCCAAATTTTTTCTTTACTATTCTTGCACCCCTTGCATCAAACACAGTGATGGTATTTTCTGTTGGAGATGCATTGTAATAACTCACCTGGAACTGCCCTTTGTTTGGATTAGGATAAATGAATATCCTGGCTGTAGCAGAATCTGCTATGTTCAGGACAGATGAAATATTGCTACATCCGGAACCATTGGTCACCTGCAGTGTGTAGGCACCAATTCCATCGATGTTTACAGGGATAGTAGCCATATTGGCTCCGGAAACAATTGCTCCATTTCTAAACCAGGTATAACTAACCGGTACCGATGTGGTAGCAGTAATAGTGGTTGTAATACCCGGGAACAAACTTGTATAAGGCGAAGCCGCAAGGCTCACTGTAGGCTTTGGAGTAACTGTTATCGCAGTTGCTGCAGAAGCCGCACTACAACCATTGGCATTGGTAACGGTTACTGCATAATTGCCGCTTGTTGTTACACTAATGTTTTGTGTGGTAGCACCGTTGCTCCACAAATAAGAACTACCTGCAGAAGCAGTTAATATTAATGCATTTCCTTCACAAAAACTGGTGGGGCCACCTGCGGTAATAGATACAACCGGTAAGGGATTTACTGTTACTATTGCTGGTAGGGATGTATTTACACAAGCATTTCCTTGGTTTACGGTTACGCTATATGCACCTGTGCTACTTACTGTAATAGATTGTGTGGTTGCGCCATTACTCCACAGGTAAGTATTACCGGATGTAGCACTAAGTGTTACATTTCCTCCCTGGCAGAAAGTAGAAGCGCTGCCGGCAGTAACGCTGATAACAGGTAATGGATTTACTGTTACTGCAGTTGCGCCTGATGAACTGATGCAACCATTGCCCTGGTCTACAGTTACACTATAATTGCCGGCGCTGCTCACTGTGATAGATTGAGTGGTTGCACCATTGCTCCATGTATAAGCATTGCCTGCACCGGCGGTTAATATTACACTACCTCCCTGGCAAAAAGTGGTTGGTCCGTTTGCAGTAAATGTTGGTGCAGGTGCTGAACTGATTGTTAAAGTAACAGTAGTTCTTACAGTGCTTTCGCAATTGGTACTTGAATTCCTGCTGGCGGCATAATAAGTAATTGTACCAATACTGTTTAAAATAGGATTGGATACAACTGTACCATTGGTAGCAGCATTATACCAAACTACCAAATGACCTGCCGGAACGTTAGCCGTAGCCGTTAGTGTAGGAATTGTATTAGGTGTGCAATGTGTTTGAGCCTGGTTGCCTCCTGATACAGGGGCTGCTGTACCCGTACTGCTCACAGCAATGGACAATGAAGCAGTAGTGGTTTGACAGGAACCTGCACTTGCAAATACCGTGATATTGCCGCTGCTGCTGCCTGCAGGATAATTAACAAGAATGCTGTTGCTTCCCTGTCCGCTGGCAATAATGGCTCCGGGAGGTGCGGCCCATGTATAAGTGGTTGCACCAGAAACAGCAGCTACTGTATACGATATATTATTAGAAGCTCCGCAGATAATGGCATTGCCGGTTATGGAACCCATAGCAGATAAACCAGTGTTTGAAATTACACGGCTGATGGCCACTGATCTTTCACTTACAGCACCGCTAGTATTGTTTTTTGCAACGATGCTAAACCATTCAGTTGCATTGGGCGTAAGGCCGGTGGCTGTAAAAGTTGTACCCACAACATTGTTGCCCAATACAACCCAATCTCCGGTAGATTGATCTAATCTTAAAATATCATAATTGGTCGCTTCGGGCACTGCAGCCCAGGTAAAACTTATTTCACCAGCGGCACATGAACCTGCCAAAGTAGAAAGCCCTGCAGGAGTGCTCAATATTTTAAAATTGGCATCGCTTACATCTGTCAATGATCCGCTGCTTATCCTTATTAAAGCTGTAGATGTATTGGCTCCGGTTGGCGGAGTCCAGGTTAAACGGGTTGTATTTGGTGATACAGTAGTAGAAAGTGTAACCCAGTTAGTACCGTTATTTAAAGAATATTCAACTGTTTGCGGGCTGGTAACTCCTGCATTATCCCAGGTAATTGTTTCTGATATTCCCGGGTTTAAAGATTCTGCACCATTCGGAAAAATTACTTCTATATATGGTTGATCTATTGACCATGTGATTGAATATTGCTGCGGGCCAACCGGCACAGAAGCACCTTCTACTCTTAATGTATAAGCACCTGCAGCAGGATTATCAATAACAACCTGTTCTATATTACTTACATCATCCACGCCTTTGGTTGCAGGTGTAGCAGGATTGTTTGGATCTAAAATCCATGGCAGCGTGGTGGTGGCACCATTAATAACCGAAAGATTTAAATTATTGACCAAAGCAGGACTTGCATTTGCTGTACCTGCAGGATCGTTCCAGGTAATCATCACCCTTAAATTTGCTGCACCTGCAGGTACATTAAGCGTTAGGTCATTTGTACCCCCTGTAGCAATATTATTTACAACATACCTGTTTTGTTCCAATATTTTTACAGCAGATAAAGCATTTAATCTTCCATATCCAAATCGATAGTCGGGGCCAATATTACCCAGGTCCTGTGCAGTATTTAAAATGGTATTTTTTATTAAAGCCGAAATTGGATCGGCTCCTGCATTTAACTGGCGATATCGTTCTACCAATAATGCAACCGAACCGGCCACTCCGGGAGTAGCCATAGAAGTTCCGGAAATGGTAGCATAGGCATTATTGGGATAAGTAGAAAATACGTTGGTTCCAAAAGCACTGATTTCCGGCTTTACCCTTCCATCTGCAACCGGGCCGCAACTACTGCTGCCCGATAATGTTTCTGTAGAAGTAATATTGGCTACCAAAATATTATTCTTTGCCGTTTTGCCGCTACCGGTAATGGTACTCCATCCGCCAGCGCAGGATGTTTGAGAGTTGCCTGAAGAATGAATATGAAGGTGATTGGGAAAATTATTCATATTCAAATCTGTATTACGGCTGGTAGTAGAGTATGCCACAGAGGAGCCGGTAAGCCCGCAGGTAGCTGTACCGCCATAGGAATGCGTACTTACAGAAAGGTTATTTGCAGCAATTCCATTAGCTTGTTCTACCGCAATATTTCCATTAAAGTTCCATGAAAATATTTTTGCCTTAGGAGCCATGCCCCTTGCTTTAGGATTGATAATACCGCCGCTACCCAATATTCCTCCGCAATGAGTAGAATGACTGGAGGGTGTGCCGGCTTCCATAATGGTAAGCCTGTTGACCAACGGGGTAAAATCAAGATGAGCAAATACTTCACTTTCATCCCAAATGCCAATATTTATTCCTGAACCTTTTAAATTTCTTACACCATCGTTTAATACATTTACCCGGTGTAATGTTCTTCCTAATAAATTTTCAACAACGTTGGGAGGGTCAATAGCTTCTACCCATTGTACAAATGCCAGGTTTACCAATTGTTTAAAATTTTGCTGCGGCACCCTCACCGTAAAACTTCTGAACATAGGCATATCTTCCAACACAGAAATGTTTAAATCATTAAAAGCAGTTGCTATTTCGGCGATATTTAATTTTTCGTAAGTGGTTACCGTTAAATCTACCAATCCCGGGCTTTTCACAGCATGCGCAGGAAAGTTTCCTTTCATTAATTGAGGTACCGTTTTTTGATCAGGAGTTAATTGAAACACACTTCTGATATGAATGGATTTTAATTCAACAAAATTAAAATCATCAGCAACTACTGCCGTAAATGCGTTATTTGGTATATAATCCACCAGGCGAATACCTGCATTGCTTAAAGCCGTTTTTTCATTTGGAGAAGGCAAGGTAGAAAATTGCAGTACTACATAATATTTATTGCCAAAACTACTTTTAGTAAACACATCAGATGTTTTACCAATATTGCTTATGTTTTGTGCCGGAATAAATTTCCCTGAATTTAAAACAATATTATAATCTGGTTTATTTTGGGCCATCAACAATGATGGAAAAATACTAAATGACAACAGGGTAAGAAAACAAACAGTAATTACTCTCATTAGGTTAAATGGTTTAATTTTTTTAAAGATATAGCAGAAATCAATATAGGTTGAGATTTAATAAAGTTTATTTTCCTTTTAATAAGCGTTTGAAAAAGGAAAATTTTAAAAATATCCTATTAGAATACTTTTATTGATTTTGTATTTTTTCAGTTTAAAAAAATGTTTAATTAAGATTTTGGCTAACTTACCACAATGAAACATTTTAAGTTTTATTCTAAAAAAGACATATTGTCCTTAACTAAAGTACGTCGTTATGAAACAAGACTGGGAGAGCGTATTCAGCATTTAAAGGAAGGAGCAGAATGGCCGGAAGGCTTGCGGGACAGCGCTGCAAAATATGTATTGATAGGTATTCCGGAAGATATAGGCGTAAAAGCCAATTTAGGCAGCGGTGGAGCAGATACCAACTGGATTCCTTTTTTGAGTGAATTCTTAAATACCCAGAGTAATGATTTTTTTACCGGCGAAGATGTATTG
Source organism: Chitinophagales bacterium (assembly GCA_038241275.1). Classification (GTDB taxonomy): domain Bacteria; phylum Bacteroidota; class Bacteroidia; order Chitinophagales; family Chitinophagaceae; genus Ferruginibacter. The sequence goes on along the minus strand of JBBRFX010000059.1, from coordinate 13,636 downwards.
CTTCTCGGGCATTTTGATTTTGGGGATTTAAAATACCTGATAGAAAACAATGCCTATAATCCCGATGAGTTAATTGATGCCTACCGCCATGCTGTAAATGCAATAGATGAAGAGGTAGAAGCCATCATGAAAATTATTGCAGCAAGCAATAAAATTCCTATTGTGGTTGGCGGGGGACACAATAATTCTTATCCTCTTATAAAAGGAGTGAGTAAAGGATTATATAAATCAGAAAGAATACCGCTGGCACAAATTAATTGTATTAACCTTGATTCACACGCCGATTTTAAGCATATGGAAGGGCGCCACAGTGGCAATGCATTTCATTATGCCGAGCAAGATGGTTACCTGGGAAAATATGCCATTATAGGGTTACATGAAAATTATTTATCTCAGAATGTGTTAATGGAAATTCATTCCAATCCATTTATACAATATTCAACTTATGAAGATATTTTTATTCATGAAAAAAAGAATTTTATCCAGGCCGTGGCACATGCAACCGGTTTTACAGAAGATACTTATACCGGTATTGAATTAGATCTTGATGCTATTGAATATGCACTTAGCAGTGCATGCACCCCCAGTGGGATTACTGTATTGCAGGCAAGGCAATATATTAATTTTGTTTCTACCGATACTAAAGTTGCTTACCTGCATATTTCTGAAGGTGCCAGCCAAATGGCAGATGGCACAAAAGATGAGAATACCGGTAAGTTAATCAGCTACCTCGTAACCGATTTTGTAAAAGCCAATTCACATCATTACTAGTATTTCATTTAAAATAAAAAACCCATTTCAATAATTGAAATGGTTTTTTTATTGTTGCTCATTTTTTATTTATTCTACAGGAGTCAGGTATTGCGCATAGGCATATCCTTCTTCACCATCATCAGTGCGAACCAGCCACCACTGATCGTTGCTGCGGCTTACCAATGTGATCACTTCGTCATGTGCAGCTTTGCCCACTATTGGCTGATCTGTGCCGGGCCCTTTACGAATATTGAGGTTGCTGCTTTCTGTAGTTACTTTTACTTTTGTTACTGCAGCATCCACCGCAACTTTTACATTTAAAACAAGATCTCCAGCCATGAAATTTGGATCTGTTTTACCATAAATATCCCATAGCTGGTCTTTTACCGCACCGGTTGCTGCTGTGCCATCTATATATAAAACGCCATCCTGCTCTCTTACCAATAGATCGCTGATACCCGCTGCTGTTGCAGCGTCTGTTAATTCTTTGTATTTATCCTGTAAGGCCATAATATTAGTTTTTAAAGATTATTTAATTTTTAATGCAGATCCATCCACTCTTTTAGGTTTCAATCCATCTAATGCCATTTTTAAAGTTTTCCATTTTGCTGCAGTTATTTCACCTGTTACTGTAATAACACCATCAGCCACCGTTGCTGTTACTTCAGGAAAATCTTTGGTAGCATCTCTTACGGCACTTGTCAGCGGATCGTCTGCAGTAATTTGTACAGGAGCTGGCGGAGGAGCAGGAAGGGTGGTATTATCCTGCACAGATTTTACCCCTTTCATTGCTTTTACTTTAGCTTCCAAAGCCGCTTTTGTAGCATCATCTGCTACTTCTCCGCTCAAAGTGGCCACGCCTTCATTCACCATTACCATTACTCCCGCAGTGGCAGGGCTTTCTTTTAAACTTTTTTCAATAGATGCTTTTATGTCTGCATCTTTAGGTTTGCAACCTGTAAATGTAAGTCCGGCTACTAATACCAGGGCCGGTAGTAATTTTAAAATTTTCATTTTTTTATTGTTTTTAGGATGAATTAATGACTATAACAAATTTAATGTTTCATTATTTAAATAACTATAAATTTCTTTTTATAAGCAACCTAATCTGCCACCATCTACCGGAAGGTTTATACCATTTATATAAGCTGCTGCCGGAGAAGCCAGGAATGCCACCACCGCACCAAATTCACCGGGTTCGCCAATTCTGCCTGCAGGAATTTCGGATACTAATGTTGCCATTACTTCTTCTTTTGATTTTCCACTGGCCTTCACTCTGTTTTCTATTACATATGCTGCCCTGGTAGTGTTGGTAAATCCGGGTAAAACATTATTTACAGTTATACCAAATGATCCTAATTCCAATGAAAGTGTTTTACTCCAGTTGGCTACTGCTGCACGAATGGTATTGCTCACACCCAATCCTGCAATGGGTTGTTTTACCGAAGTGGAAATGATATTGATAATGCGGCCAAATCCTGCAGCTTTCATCCCCGGTACCAATGCTTTTGTAAGTATATGGTTGCACAATAAATGGTTGTTGAATGCCTGCAGCATTTCATCGGTAGTAGCATTTAATATGGCACCAGCTTCAGGGCCACCGGTATTGTTCACCAGTATATGGGCTGCATTCCCGGCATCAATAAACCGGTTGATGGCTTCCACTACATTATTCATATCAGAGAAATCGGCCACCAGGTATTGATGCGTTTGTCCCTTACTGTTATCAAGGGTTTGCAGCACCTCTTTTAATTTTTCTTCGTTACGGGCCATTAAAGTAATATTGGCTCCAAGCAACGCCAGTTCTGCTGCACTTGCATATCCCAGCCCCTGGGTACTGCCGCAAACAACGGCTGTTTTTCCTGTAAGATCTAAGTTCATAAATTCAAGTATTAAGTAGTAAGTATAGCGTAATAAGTCATAAGTTATCATAAGTTATAAATCATAAATCCTACATCACAAATAAATCATCACTCATAATTCATAACTCATTTAAAAAACCTGTTCTAATCTTTAATTCCTCTACCACATTAAAAATAATAGGGCACATAGCATAATGAATAAGTGTGCCAAACATTCGGTCTTTAAAATTTGCTCTGCCCAGGTGGGGAAATTCCCTGCATTCGGTAAACCTGTGTTCATACACACTGCAACGGGTACCTTCTAAAAAATGACAGGGCATCTGGTTAATGATCAATTGACCCTGCAGACTTTCTTCAATATATTTATTTTTAAAATCTGATGAGTTAAGTTCAAGGTGCTGCGATAAACTTTGTGCTTCTTCCGGCTTTATATTTATCATCAAAACTTTACAACAAGCCCCACATGCGGTGCAATCTATTGCCGGTTCTACAACTGCATTTATTTCATGAACAAGCTCATCTATTTTAATTCCATTACTATGTTTAATAAAAATACGAAAGGCATCGTTTTCTGCTTCTTTTTCTGCAGCCTGCGCTTCAATTATTTTTCTATCTGTCTGTAAATTTTTAATAACAAAAATTTTATATGTAAGCTGCAAATCTAACTTATACTCCGCTTCTCTTTATTATTTTAATCTGCCGGTTTTACTTATGCACAATTGTTTAAAAACACTCACTAATTCTGACTGCTCATTTAACTATATTTGCCTCTATCTTAAAATACTAAAAATATTAGTAGATTGCAGCCTCAAAAGTAAAAATACCATTAAAGTTAAAGTATCCCGAAAGCTTTCGGGATACCGTACCTGAGAGGCTGATTGAAAAACTACCGTTGGAACAATAAAATAATTATGGCAGAAAAAGATTTATTTGATTATACCGAAGATAATATCCGCAGCCTCGATTGGCAGGAGCATATCCGCCTGCGTCCCGGAATGTATATTGGTAAACTTGGCGATGGAAGCAGCCCTGATGATGGTATCTATGTAATGCTGAAAGAAGTGATAGATAATTGTATTGATGAACATACGATGGGTCATGGCAAACATGTGGATGTAAAAATTGATGGTAAAACAATTACAGTAAGGGATTATGGCCGTGGCATTCCTTTAGGCAAAGTAGTGGATGTGGTGAGTAAAATGAATACCGGTGCCAAATACGACAGCAAGGCTTTTCAAAAAAGTGTTGGTTTAAATGGTGTGGGTAGTAAAGCCGTGAATGCATTGAGCAATTATTTTAAAGTAACTGCATACAGGGAAGGGAAAGAAAAATCGGCAGAATTTGAAAGAGGCATACTTACCAAAGAATATAAAGAAGCTGCTACCAAAGAAGAGAACGGAACCTTTGTAACTTTTATACCGGATGAAAGTATTTTTAAAAACTTTCATTTTGTGCAGGAGTATCTGGACAATCAGTTTTGGAATTACTGTTACCTTAATGCAGGCCTGGTGATGAACCTTAACAATAAAAGGTATGTGAGCAAAAATGGTTTGCTGGATCTTTTGCAGCGTAAAACCAACGAAGATGAGCTTCGCTATCCCATCATTCATTTAAAGGGAGAAGATATTGAAGTGGCCATCAGCCATGAGAATGGATATGGGGAAGAATATTACAGTTTTGTAAATGGGCAGTTTACAACGCAGGGAGGTACTCACCTCGCTGCTTTCAGAGAAGGATATGTAAAAACTATCCGTGAGTTTTTTAAGAAAGATTATGATGCAGCCGACATACGGGGAAGCATATGCGCAGCAATTTCTGTTAGGGTGCAGGAGCCTGTGTTTGAAAGCCAGACCAAAACCAAACTGGGCTCGATGACGGTGAGTGAAGGCGGCCAAAGCATGAAAAATTTTATTGGCGATTTCTTAATGAAAGAGCTGGACAATTTTTTACATCGCAATAATGCTACTGCCGAGGCATTGAAAAAACGTATTGAACAAAATGAACGGGAGCGCAAAGAACTGGCCGGCATAAAAAAACTGGCCAATGAAAGAGCAAAAAAAGCCAATCTTCATAATAAGAAATTGAGGGATTGTAAGTTTCACTACAATGATGAGCCAGCCGGAAAAGATAAAGATGCCATACTGGAAAAGCAAAAGGAGAGTACCATTTTTATTACAGAAGGTGATAGTGCCAGTGGTTCTATCACCAAAGCAAGGAATGTAAATACTCAGGCCGTTTTTAGTTTGCGTGGTAAGCCCCTAAACTGTTATGGACTTACAAAAAAAGTGGTGTATGAAAATGAAGAATTCAATCTTTTGCAACATGCATTAAACATAGAAGAAGGATATGAAGGATTGCGTTACAACAATATTGTAATTGCTACAGATGCCGATGTGGATGGTATGCATATAAGACTATTATTAATGACTTTTTTCCTGCAATTTTTTCCTGATCTAGCCAAAAATGGTCATGTGTATGTGCTGGAAACACCACTGTTCAGGGTAAGAAACAAACAGGAAACAATTTACTGTTATGATGAAACAGAAAAGCAGGCAGCTATGAAAAAATTGGGCACAAAACCAGAGATTACCCGATTTAAGGGGTTGGGTGAAATTAGTCCAAATGAGTTTGCACGTTTTATTGGGCAGGATATGAAATTAAAGCCAATCATCATGGAAACCGGTGAGCATATTCAAAACCTGCTGGAATATTATATGGGGAAAAATACACCTCAGCGCCAGGATTTTATTATTGATAATTTGAGGGTGGAGTTAGACCTTATAGAAGAAATTGCCCCAAACCCCTAAAGGTGCTTTGGCACTTTGATAATTGGAGACTAATAGAATAAATAAAAATCATATAAATGCAAATTAATAATAAACTATAAAAAATAAAAACTCCATAAGCCCCTTCAGGGGTTTGGGGTTGTATTTCTATGTACGAATTTCATACAGATTATAAAAAATATTTTGACATTCAATTGTCCAATGCACAACAATGGGTATTGCCATTTGTGCAACAGGAAATGCCAATTGAACAAGGTATGCAATTGTTGGAAATTGGTTGCGGGCAAGGTTCGCTGCTTAGGGCTTTTAGCAAAGCAGGATGCATCTGCACCGGTGTAGAAATGTATCCGTTGTGGCTGGAAAAAGCCCGTGAATGGTTGCAGCCGGAATTGGAATCAGGGAAAGTTAGACTCATAGACAGCAACATTTATGATGTGGATGCAGAGAAAGACCTGGGAACAAAATTTGACATCATTATATTAAAAGATGTAATTGAACATATTCACGACCAGGAAAAACTTATTGGCTGGATGAAAAATTTCTTAAAGCCGGGGGGCATTATTTTTTTTGGATTTCCTCCATGGCAGATGCCATATGGCGGTCACCAGCAAATGATGAAAGGATGGCTGGGCAAAACCCCTTATTGGCATATGCTGCCAATGCCACTTTTTAAAAGGTTGATGAAGGCCAATAATCAATACTCAGAAGACCTGGTAGAAATTAAAGAAACGGGGATATCTATCGAACGTTTTGAAAGGATACTTAAAAAAACAGGATATAAAATTTTGCAACATAAACACTGGCTTATCAACCCTGTGTATGAATACAAATTTGGATGGAAACCCAGGGTACAATTTCAGATGATAAAATCCATTCCATTTATCCGGAATTTTTTTACCACTGCGGTTTATTATATCATTACGCCTGAAACAAAAAACAATTAAACAATTCAATTATTTAAATGATACATATAGTTTTTAATGAACCCGATGTAAAAGTTTTGAAAGAAGCCATTGGCATGGACGAAAGTTCACCTGCCGGGGCTGGCCTTGCAGGCGATGTGATTCAAATAAAGGATGATTATGCCGTGGGGCCGCTGGATAATATTTATGTAGGTGAAGGAATAGAAGACCGCAAAGAATGGTGGAGAGCTGTGTTAGCCGGAGGTGATTACGCAGGCAAAGTTGATAGTGCTGAGGTAGATGATTACAAAACGGCTGCAGAACTGGTGGGCACCATGCGCAGAAATGAAGAAGAACAGGTATGGATTTGGGCTGCGCAAAATAAACATGATGTAAGCGGATATTATTGGTTGCTTAAATACATGAAAGAATTCCAGGGAAGAGTATCTATTCTTTATTTAAACAACCTGCCTTTCTTTAATGAAAAGGGCCATATTTTTTACCCTGCATGGCTGAGTGAAATTCCTGCAAAGGAATTTTTGAAAGCTAAAAAACTGGCCAGGGAAATTACGCTAAGCGAATTTGAAGTGGATCCGGATGAATGGACAAAATTGTGCAATGAAAGTAAGGGCGTTCGATTGCTGGAAGGCGGAAAAAAACTGTTACAGGCAGATTATGATTTTTATGATGCAGAACTTAAAAAATTTATATCAGCCGATTGGCAAAAAGCATCCAGAATCATTCACCAGTTTTTGAGCAAAGCAAAAGAAACCACCGGCGATGCTTACATGTTGTGGAGGTTAAAAACTATGATAGCGCAGGATATTTTTGACGTGCAGGGTAAAATAGAGAACATGAAGGATTTTGAAGTGAAATTAAAATCAGCATGAAGATAAAGGGCATTCACCATGTGGCAATTTTACAGATCATTATGAAAATAATTGAAAGGAAATAAAAAATGGCAGGTTTTCAATTTCGGCGAGGAATGTGCCGCACCTACGGAGCGGTAATACGTCTTCCCATTTGATCCTACAAAGCTGTTGCCCCTAAGGGGCAAAAACAGGTTTTATAAATTAATGGCTTTATAGAAAATAGAAAAGGTGCAACCGCTTTGTAGAAAGAAATATCAATTTGCACAATTGCTTCCTAGGAGCAGCAGCTTTGTAGAGTGAAATACCAAATGGTATAATTGCTCCTTAGGAGCAACAGCTTTGTAGAGTGAAATACCAAATGGTACAATTGCTCCTTAGGAGCAGCAGCTTTGTAGAAGAATGAAATAGCAAATAGTACAATTGCTCCTTAAGAGCAACAGCTTTGTAGAATAATGAATTATCAATTAGCACAATTGCTCCTTAAGAGCAGCAGCTTTGTAGAATGAAATACCAAATGGTACAATTGCTCCTTAGGAGCAGCAGCTTTGTAGAATAATGAAATAACAATTAGCACAATTGCTCCTTAGGAGCAACCGCTTTGTAGAGTGAAATACCAAATAGTACAATTGCTCCTTAGGAGCAGCAGCTTTGTAGAATGAAATACCAAATGGTACAATTGCTCCTTAGGAGCAACAGCTTTGTAGAATGAAATATTAAATAGCGCAATTGCTCCTTAGGAGCAACAGCTTTGTAGAATGAATTATCAATTTGCACAATTGCTTCCTAGGAGCAACCGCTTTGTAGAATGAAATATTAAATAGCGCAATTGCTCGGTAGGAGCAATCGCTTTGTAGAATGGAAAATTAGATAACGCAATTGCTCCATAGGAGCAACAGCTTTGTAGAAACAATTGCTCCTTAGGAGCAGCACAAAAACAGAATCATTAAAATTGCATCGTAAAATCAATTTATCATGCCAAACACATATACACAATTATTAACCCAGTTAGTCTTTGCCGTAAACAGCAGACAAAGCTTAATTTTAGAGCCTGTTAGAGACAGAATAGAAAAATATATCTGCAGCATTGCATCACACAAAAAACATAAACCCCTGGCGATTTATATAATGCCGGATCACTTGCATTTTTTGATAGGACTTAATCCAAATCAATCCATATCAGATTTGGTAAAAGAAATAAAACATAGCTCAAATAATTTTATCAATGAAAATCATTTAACCAAACAAAAATTTAGCTGGCAGGAAAGCTTTGGTGCATTTTCTTATTCAAAATCAGCAATGGATAATGTAGTGAAATATATTTTAAATCAAAAAGAGCACCATAAAAAACAAACATTTAAAGAAGAATACATACAATTTCTACAAAAATTTGAAATTGACTATAACGAAAAATATCTTTTTGAATTTTATGATTAATTAAATAAACGTGAAGAATAGAAAAGAACAAGCAAACAAATTATGGCCAAGAAAATAAAAGAAGAATACAACCACAGTGATACGGGTGTTAGCGGACAATACAAAAACTGGTTTTTAGATTATGCCAGCTATGTAATATTAGAGCGTGCGGTACCAGCTATTGAAGATGGGATGAAACCGGTGCAACGCCGAATACTGCATGCTATGAAGGAAATGGATGATGGGCGATATAACAAAGTAGCCAACATCATTGGTCAAAGTATGCAGTATCATCCGCATGGAGATGCCAGTATCGGAGATGCATTGGTAAACATGGGGCAGAAGGACCTGCTGATAGATACACAGGGTAACTGGGGTGATGTGCGCACCGGTGATGAAGCAGCAGCGCCCCGTTATATAGAAGCCAGGTTGAGTAAATTTGCGCTGGATGTTGCTTTTAATGCCAAAACTACCAATTGGCAATTGAGTTATGATGGGCGCAAAAATGAACCCGTTACACTACCTATGAAATTCCCGATGTTGCTGGCACAGGGAGCAGAAGGGATTGCTGTAGGATTATCAACTAAAATTCTTCCACACAATTTTTGCGAACTCATAGATGCCTCAATAAGGTATTTAAGAGGCAAAAAATTTGAAATATTACCCGATTTTCAAACGGGTGGCACCATGGATGCCAGTGCTTACAATGAAGGCCGAAGGGGCGGCAGGGTAAGGGTGCGGGCCATTATTGAAGAGCAGGATAAAAAAACACTCATCATTAAAAGTGTACCCTTTGGCGTTACCACCACACAGTTGATGGAAAGTATTGTAAAAGCCAACGACCAGGGGAAAATAAAAATCAAAAAAGTTACAGATCATACAGCAGCGGCGGTAGAGATATTCGTTGAGTTGGCTCCGGGTATTTCGCCGGATATAACCATTGATGCCCTGTATGCTTTTACAGATTGTGAAGTGAGTATTTCTCCCAATGCATGTGTAATCGTAAATAAGAAACCACAGTTCATGGGTGTGCCGGAACTGCTCAGGGTATCTGCAGATAATACCAAAGATTTATTAAAAAGAGAACTGGAGATTAAGCTGGCAGAGTTGTTGGAAAAATGGCACTACACATCTTTGGAAAAAATATTTTTTGAAGAAAAAATATACAAAGAGCTGGAGAAAAAACATGAAACATGGGATAAAGTTTTAGCAGCTATCGATAAAGCATTTGATCCATTTAAAAAACAACTAAAGAGAGATATCAGCAGGGAAGATATTATTAAGCTTACAGAAAAGCCCGTAAGAAGAATTTACAGGCTGGATATAGATGAATTGAATGAGCAGATTAAAAACCTGGAAGCAGACATTAAACAGGTAAAAAATGATATTGCCAACCTGGTAGATTTTGCGGTGGCTTATTATGAAAACCTGTTGAAGAAATATGGCAAGGGCAGGGAAAGAAAAACTGAGATCAAACAGTTTGATGTAATACAGGCCAAAAGTGTAGCCATTGCCAACATTAAGATTTATGTAAATTTTGCAGATGGTTTTGTAGGCACCGGCTTAAAAAAAGATGAATTGATTACCGAGGTTTCAGAGTTGGATGATATCATCGCATTTACCAAAGGAGGGATAATGAAAGTGGTAAAAGTTTCTGATAAAACATTTATTGGTAAAGACATTTTGCATGTAGCCGTGTTTCAAAAAAATGATGATCGCAGCACTTATAACATGATTTATGCAGATGGTAAAACGGGTGTGAGTTATGCCAAACGGTTTAATGTAACCGGTATCACCCGTGATAAAGATTATGATTTAACCAAAGGGTCAGAAAAAAGCAGGGTACTTTATTTTTCGGCTAACCCCAACGGTGAGGCTGAGGTTATTAAGATTATTTTAAGCCCTAATTGCAGCGCCAAAAAGAAAGAGCTGGAATTTTATTTTGAAGAGCTGGAGATAAAAGGGCGTGGCAGCATTGGCAACCAGGTAACCAAGTATCCCATCAAATCGGTGAAGTTTAAAGAAGCCGGCAAATCTACCCTTGATGCCAAAAAATTATGGTTTGATAATAAATTCGGGAGATTAAATGCAGATGAAAAAGGGGAGTACCTTGGTAAGTTTGAAGCAGAAGACAGGTTGCTGGTTATTTACAGTGATGGCAATTACGAAATTATAGATCAGGAACTCACCCAGCGCTTTGATCCGGAAAAAATATTGTTGATAGAAAAACATGTTCCTGAAAAAATAATCACTGCGGTGTACCTCGACAATGAAAAGTTGCAGTATAATATAAAACGTTTTAAAATTGAAACGACCACTTTAAACAGCAAATTCTTTTTTATTAAAGAAGGAAAAGATAACCGCCTGGAAGCCGTAACTACAGATGAACATCCTGTATTAAAAGTGCAAACCGGTCGTGGAGCCCAAATCAACAAGGCTAAGTTTAAAGTAACCAATATGGTAGAAGTGATGGGCTGGAAAGCGGTGGGAGCCAAGCTAACAGACTATTCTAAAGCAGTAGAGATGGAATGGGAAAAACCTGTAGAAGATAGTGGCGCACAGGGTGAATTGTTTGAATAGATTTTATAAAGCCTGTGTGTGCAAACGAAAAGATCAAATGTGAGGACAATTATAAACACAGAGCACTGTCATGCTGAGGAACGAAGCATCTTATCTACGGTGAATTAGATGCTTCGTTCCTCAGCATCACAGTAGTACTTAGCATCAGCGGTCTTCTTTAGGTATTTTTGTTGACGGTCATTTGTTTTTCATGGCTGCATCGTTGTGGCTCCCCCGTCAGTATTGCGGGGTCACTCACTTGTACCGCATACCATTGTGGAACGACAAACTCGTTAGGCTACAACTATTACACTGCTGCTTAAAATTAATCTAACGATAGGCAGGCATCAGGCAGTGGCGTTTGAAGATTAAAATGTGAGTTTGATGAAGATGGGGATACTAAAATCCAGGATATCATTAGCGGATCGCCCATCCATTGGCAAAAAGATAATTGCTCAGCAATCTGCAATTACTTATGCCGAAGCTATAGCCAAGGTACGAAGGTTAAATCAGACTTCTAAGGTCAGCTCTTCTTTAAAGAAGAACAGGCACGCCTCTTAAATAATTATATTGAGGAACATCATCTCTGGCTCCTAAAACCTCCTGATAAGAACAGGCTACTATCTGTAGGAGGGGAAGCTGAAGTATTCCTGGTAAACTGCAGGACTCTCATCTATCAGTAGCCGGAGAGTAATAATCTAAATTTTAGTTTACCTGTTTCAAAATTCCATCATAAAATCTTTGCAATAACCTCCTATTCTTTGTAATAATTTCTCCCTGCGCTGTTAACCCCTCCCGGTATTGAATTTGTTTATTATAATTGGTGCGCAAGCCATTATCTAAAATTACTTTTGCCAGGTAACCGCTGTCGGTTGGTATATGAGAAATAAAATCAATTTTGCCTTTTACTGCTCCGTATTCGGAAAAAGGATAGGAAGAGAATTTTAGCAGAACAGGCTGGCCTGATGCCACTTTACCAAAATTTGATTGGGGTATTATTATTTGTGCATAGTATTGGCTGTTACCCGGATTAATGAAGCAAATAGTTTGATTAGCCTGCAATTGCTGATTTTCCTGTATAAAAGTTGCAAAGGCCACTTTGCCATCAATTGGTGCTGTTAGCAAGTACTTTTTTTTCCAATCCTCTGCCTGGCTTTTGAAACTGTTGAGCGCTTGTTGAAAGATTGCCTTTTGTTGGGCAATGGTATTTTCTAATTCAGCTATTTCTTTTTTCTTTTCGTCTTGCTGGCTTTCATTGCTAATAATGCTACTGGTAATTTGCGGCAGGGTTAATTTTTTACCGATGAGCTTGCTCGTTTCGTTTCTGAGATCAAAATCAGATATTACATTTTCATTTTTCAAAGACTGATTCGCATCAAAAGTTTTTTGCGATAGGGACAAATCCTGCTCATGAAAACCTTTTTGTTGGTATAGGTTGTTGTGTAGACGAACCATATTAGTCAAGTCTTTTGCCAGCATTTTCTTCTTCTGTAGATAGAATCCATTAGATAGATAATTTCTAAAAGTTAGAAATGTCTGTACAAAAACCTGGTAGTCATTTTGTAATTCTCCCAATCGATTTTCGGGTTTCTTAAAATAGGCGTTCAATAATTCAGTTTTGTTATTGTCAAGTAATAACTGGATGTTATTAATATTTTCTAAAAGTAAAATTACTTCCTGATGATCAGCGGTTGATTCTAAAAATCCTAGAATTTCGTTTTTATTTACCGTTTGATTTTCTGAAACATTCAATTTTACAAGTTTGCCACTCACTAAGGTTATGACTGGCTTAGGTGCATTGATGGATGTTAGCTTTGCAGTGGTATTAACAATGTCTGGGTATTGTATAAACCAACTTATACTGATAATAAATAACAGCAGAAAAAATAGAAAGAGCGTACCCCATCGAACCATAAATGGAGGTTTCTTTGAAATGATTTCATCGATTTCACTTCCGTGCTCGTCAAATGTATTTTTTGAAACAAATTCTTTGTTTACATCTGGCTCCGAAATAGTTTTACCATTTGGCATAGTAATTTAATTTTCGATTAGATAATTCCACTTCACCCGGCGAGATCGATCTACTTCAATTCCCTAACTCTAATTGATTTTTTACCAATTCATAATATTTTCCTTTCTTTAATGCAAGTTCCTCATGCGTTCCTTCTTCTGCAATTTCCCCATTCTCCATCACTATAATTTTATCTGCATTTTTTACCGTGCTAAGCCTATGGGCGACCACCACCACAGTTTTATCTTTAAAAAACTGTTGCAAATTTTCCAATATGATTTTTTCGTTATTGGCATCCAAAGAGTTGGTAGCTTCATCTAAAAAAATAAACTGTGGGTTTTTATACGCTGCCCTTGCAATGGCTATGCGTTGTTTTTGCCCACCACTTATGCCATTACCTTCTGCTCCCAGTTTTGTGTAAAAACCTAAAGGCAACTGTTCTATAAAAGCTAAAATATTAGCCGTTTTACAGGCATGT
>JBBRFX010000058.1:0-21098 GCA_038241275.1 Chitinophagales bacterium | reverse complement strand
GTGATGGAAAAAATACCACCAATTACCCAATTCAGGTAGGCCTCACTGTTACTGATACGTTGCACAAGCCATTTACCGCCAAATATAAAAAGACTGTTGCCCAATAAAGTTCCCAGCCCAATACCAACTATATACGAATTGTATTGAGCATTGACGGGTTGCAATATTTTTTTTGAAAACAGTACTGCACTCCATCCAAACCAAAAAGGAATTTGTACAGGGTTAATGGCACACATAAACATACCCAATAAAGTGCGGTGAAGATTATTTTTAAGTACCACATTTTTGCCATGATCGTCCGTGTCCATAGCAGCCATAATACTACCGGCAGCAAGCGCCACTATGATACCCAGTGTGATCCACTGCATGGCTTTCATAAGCCGCTCCTGCTTTTGCAGCCAGTTGATTCCTACCAGCGAAATACGCACATAGATCATTTCTACGGTAAGAGACCCCAGTACAAACAGCAATGCATTTTTGATGCTCTCCTGTATGCCAATCTGCATTGCCATAATATTGAGTGTACCCATGGGAAGGGTACCCAAAAAACTGATCAACATTCCCCAAAAAAAAACCCTTAATAATGGATGCATTGGCCAAAGATAAGCAGCAGACTAATAAATTAATAAGGAACTTACTTAGCCAATATTTTCAATGTAATATTTACATCATCAGACATAGTAGCACTTTCTCCTCCTACATGGTAGTGAAGGCGGTTAATAGCAAATGCTCCTTCAAATAAAAAACCGGATGGCAGTGGCGTTATAGTAAAAGGAATTTCCACAGGCTTGCTTACATCCTTAATGGTCAACATAGCTTTTAAAATCCAGGAATTATTATTTACAAAATCGGGCTTACCATTTATTCTAATAATTGGATATTTGGCCACGTCAAAATAATCATCATTGCGCAGGTGATTGTCACGTTTTTTATTGTCTGTATCAATGGTAGCCACATCTACACTTATATCAAATTTTGAATTTGCAGGGTTTTTTATATCAAAAACAATCTGCCCCTTTAAACCAGTTAAATCGCCACCTGTATTGATTCCAAAATTGCGTATTACAAAACGTACTTTGCTCTCTGCATCCACAGGTGTGAGCTTTTGTTGAGCCGAAACCGCAGAAGAAAATAAAAGGATACTCAACAGAAAAAAGGTGCTTTTTATCATAAAAATATTTGTGTGCAAATTAATAGCAAATAAACAACTTTAAACAAGACATCTACATTTTAACAAACATTGTATAAATTACATACATATATTTTATGCTAAATAATTCTACCATTCAGTTACTTCGATTTCACTTTTCTATTTTCCTGATGCCGCTCTATTGGTTTGCGTTAAGTCAGGTAGCAGTTATCAATACAGCCAATGCCTTACTCGTTTTTGTGATCCTGCATATATTGGTTTATCCCTCAAGCAATGGATATAACAGTTATATGGACAGGGATACAGAAAGCATTGGCGGAATTGAGCATCCCCAACAACCAACGAGGCAATTATTCTACATAACCGTGGGAATGGATGTGCTTGCGCTTCTGCTTAGCCTTATCATCAGTATTTATTTTTTTGCGGGCATACTTTTATTTATCGCTGCCTCCCGTGCCTACAGTTACAGGGGTATCCGTTTAAAACAATATCCATTTATAGGTTACCTAACGGTAATCATTTTTCAGGGAGGATTGATTTATTTTGTTGTAAAACATGGATGCAGCCACAATAAAATGCTGTCTGAATCGTGGAGTGCAATGATAGGGTCTTCTTTGCTGATTGGTGCTTTTTATCCCCTCACCCAGGTATACCAGCACAAGCAGGATGCAGCAGATGGCGTTAGAAGCATCAGTGCTGTTTTCGGTTACCGGGGTACTTTTATTTTTTCTGCTTCGATATTTATTTTGTCGATGGCATGCCTGGCCTGGTATTTTGGTAACAACCTTGAACTGGACCGTTTTTTGATTATTCAAATCTGTATGTTACCCGCTCTCGTATATTTTTTTTGGTGGATGAGCAAAGTTTTTAAAGATGAAAAGGCCGCCAATTTTAAAAACAGCATGACCATGAACCTCATTGGATCCATTAGTTCCAATGCTGCTTTTATGAGCATTTTAATAATAGATAAATTTTGAGTAAAATAACTTCGATAGCAACTGGTAATCCCGCTTACGGGCACACACAGGATGAATTGTATGCCTTTGCTGATGCCGTTTATAGCCGTGATTCAATTGAAAGCCGAAAATTAAAATTTGTGTACAGGCAAAGTGGTATTGATAAAAGATATTCGGTACTGGCAGATTTTAGTGTGCCTGCTGAAGAACGCAGTTTTTTTTCAAAAAGCGCAGATCTTGAACCTTTTCCGGATTTAGAAAAAAGAATGCGCTGTTACAATGATACTTCTGTTGATCTTTCCGTTAAAACAATCAAAGATTGTATCAACGGAAAAATAGCTGCTGCAGATATCACCCATCTTATCACAGTGAGCTGCACAGGCATGAGCGCACCGGGCCTTGATTTGCAAATTATGGAAGCAATGAATCTTTCTGCTGAACTGCAACGCACTTCTGTAAATTTTATGGGTTGTTATGCCGCTATTCATGGATTAAAAATGGCCCATGCTTTTTGCAAAACCTACCCCGATGCCAATGTGGTGGTTGTTTGCACAGAATTGTGTACCCTTCATTTTCAAAAAGAAATTACGCATAACAATATTATGTCGTCTCTTTTATTTTCTGATGGATGCGGGGCCATGCTGGTGCAGAATGATACGCAAAACAAAGGCTTTAGTTTACATCATTTTTTTTCGCAGGTATCATTTAAAGGTAAGGCAGACATGTCCTGGGAATTATCAAGCAAAGGTTTTTTAATGACGTTAACGGGTTATGTTCCGGAACTGATAAAGGAAGATTTTGATGTACTGGTAACAAAAGCGCTGCAATCGGCAGGTAAAACAAAAAAAGATATCAGCCATTGGTGCATGCACCCGGGAGGAAAAAAAATATTGCAGGTAATTGAAGAAAGCATGCAATTGCAACCCGGAGAACTAAAGCATTCTTATGAAGTTTTAAAAAACTACGGCAACATGAGTTCTGCCAGTATTGTATTTGTATTACAAAATATAATGAAAGAACTGGAGGAGCACAATACCACAACTGCACAGGTTTTTGGGGCAGCATTTGGTCCGGGCCTTACCATGGAAACCTTTTTGGCAACATATGATTAATTTACAAAACCGGTCATTACAAAAAGAACTGCTGGATGCAGAAGGTATTCCATTTGCCGATATTAAAAAAAATATGCAGGAGCTGGATACGGTCAATCGCCTGCTGGGAGGCCACCAGATTACTTTAAAAGGACTGGCTTCATTTATAAACCCATCTACACAAAACATCTCTGTTTGCGAAATTGGCTGTGGTGGCGGTGATAACTTAAGAGCCATTCATCAATATTGTACACAAAAGAAAATCGCCGTTCGCCTTACTGGTTTGGATATAAAAAAGGAGTGCATTGAATATGCCTCGGAACGAAACCCACAATTAGAAGCACATTGGATTTGTAATGATTACAAACTGGCCGACTTTACATTTAATCCGCCGGATATCCTGTTCTCCTCTTTATTTTGTCATCATTTTACAAAGGAAGAATTGGTGCATATGATGATTTGGATGCAAAATAATTGCCGGCAGGGATTTTTTGTAAACGATCTACACCGGCATTCGGTGGCGTATTATGCTATCAAATGGATCACCCAATTATTCTCAGGTTCTTATCTTGTAAAAAATGATGCACCACTATCTGTTGCCAGGGGTTTTTCAAAAAAAGACTGGCAGCAAGTTTTTGAAAAAGCCGGAATCCATCAATATACTATTCGTTGGAAATGGGCTTTCAGGCATTTAATTGTTTTTAAGAAATAGTAAAATATGAACGAAGCTGTTTTATATGATTCGGCTATTATTGGCGGTGGACTTGCAGGCCTTGGCCTTTCTATCCAGTTAGCAAAAAAAGGATACAAGGTTGTTTTATTTGAAAAAGAAAGCTATCCTTTTCACAAGGTTTGCGGAGAATATATAAGCATGGAAAGCTGGCCTTTTTTAGAGAGCCTTGGATTGCCATTACAGATGATGCAACTACCCCTGATAAAAAAACTGATTGTTACTGCGCCAGACGGAACCTTATTGCAGGAAGATCTGCCACTGGGAGGATTTGGTATCAGCCGATATACACTGGATGCATTGTTAAAAGATATTGCCAGCACACATGGGGTTACCGTAAAAGAAAAATGCAAAGTTGCGGATGTACATTTTGCCAACGAACAATTTACAATTCATACAAACGATGGTACTTTTAACAGCATTGTATGCTGCGGCAGTTTTGGCAAAAAAAGTAACCTGGATGTAAAATGGAAAAGGACGTTTACACAGTTTACCTCCAGGAAACTAAACAAATTTACCGGCATAAAGTATCATATAGAAAGTGATTTTGCGCCGGATACAATTGCCCTACATAATTTTAAAAATGGTTATTGCGGCATATCTAAAATAGAAGGAAACCGCTATTGCCTCTGTTATCTTACCCATACTGATAATCTAAAAGAAAGCGGCCAGTCTGTCGAAAAAATGGAAGCTCAAATCCTTAGTGTAAATCCTCATCTAAAACAAATTCTTACCCACAGTAAAAAAATATATTCAACTCCGGTGTCCATATCGCAAATCAGTTTTTTAAAAAAATCACAAATAGAAAATCATGTGCTGTTGTTGGGGGATGCTGCAGGATTAATAACACCGCTTTGTGGTAATGGGATGAGTATGGCACTTCATGCATCTAAAATAGCAGCCGGCCATGTAGGTTTATTCCTGGATAAAAAAACAACAAGAACTGAAATGGAACAGGCTTATATGAAAGAATGGAAAGATCATTTTGCAAAAAGATTAGGTTACGGACGTATCATCCAATTCTTTTTTGGAAAAAACTGGACAACTAATTTATTTATTCGGTTTATGAAAAATACGCCTCCCTTTACCCGATGGCTTATTAAACAAACGCATGGAAAACCTTTTTAGTACTGAAGGGTGAATGGTGAATAGGGAATTGTAAATGGTGAATAATGAGGAGTAAATATTTTATCATTGACCATCGATCATTGACCATTGACTTGACCATTGACTATTGACCATAAGCCATTGACCATTAACTATTGACCATTAACCATTGACCATCGACCATTTACCATTCACAAAGACATACGACAATTTATTCTTCAAATGGCATTAGCTTATTCTGCTATCTGCCTCCCTAATAATTTTATAGTGTCGTTTTGTATATTGTCTAAACCTAATACCTTTAAACAAGGTCCATGGAGCTATTCCCTGTGCCTTATTGTAGCGGCTAATTTCATACAAAGCATTCCAATGTTTCAAAATTTCTTTATACGCAGCACCAAGGCTGTAGCCGGTATCGTAAATATGATTGGGTTCTGCACCGCAGCCATTGTATTCTAAAATTGAAAAATTTTTTCCTGCTTTCAGATCTTCAATATTGTTGCACAGGATATCATACCTGCCATAAAAAAAATCATTCAGCTCCAGACTGATAGCATCAAAAACGCCAACTAACTGCTCATCTATATGTTCTTTAATATCTATAAAGTGAGCTCCCCTGTTATGATTGGCAGCATGGCTTAGCATATATTTTTGTGAGGAGGGAATTACTTTATGCCAGTTTTCTTTGTGTTTGCTGTGCAACTCACCAATACGCTTACACGCTTTTGAATGTTTTAAAACCAATTGTTCAAGCGTATTAAAACCATTTCCTTCCACGTTTAAAGGAATCTTATGTAAAAAACCTGTAATGGTCCCGGTTTTTTCTTTTGGATGACGAATATAAAACACACTTACTTCCATGGGATACAATACCAATTGCTGCACAATATATTCAACCGGTACCTGCTGATGGTACATTTTAAGTGCTGCACTGTTATCAATTATCCGAAACAATACTCCTGCACAACCTACCTCAGGTTTTACTACCAGTGGATAAACAATATTCATTTTTATAATCTGATCCTCTACTTTACCAAAATCATCTGAGGGCAATACATTAAAAGTAGATGGATAAAGGTGCGGAGGCAGGAGATCATACATTTCTTTTTTTGGTTCCCCATCCATCCCGCCAAATGTAAGCCTGGGATTACTGGGTGTAAAATACCACACAGCCCCCGATCTTAACACATTCCATGCCCACAAAGGCACCAATGGAGCATATATAAGTTTGAAAGGCCATGCTTCCCAATTAGTAAATTTTTTCAGAATATTTGTCAATAGCAGTTTATAATCTGCAAAAATAAACGCATCGCATCAAAGATCAATCATAAATGTTTACTTACTTTGTCTTAAAGAAGAAAGTATGCATGTACCAACTATGGCAGAAATGATGGCCAATAACGAACATCCGGAAATTTTATTCTGGGTAGGATGCGCAGGAAGTTTTGATCAGCGGGCACAAAAGATTACCAAAGCTTTTGTAACCATACTGGATAAAGTAGGAATTAAATATGCTATCCTGGGAAAAGAAGAATTGTGTACCGGAGACCCGGCACGCCGTGCTGGCAACGAATTCATGTTTCAAATGATGGCTTATCAAAACATCCAGATACTGAATGGATATGGTATAAAAAAAATAGTAACAGCCTGCCCGCATTGTTTTAATATTTTAAAAAATGAATACCCCGAACTGGGAGGCACTTATGAAGTAATACATCATGCAAGCTTTTTGCAACAATTGATAGATGATGGAAAAATAACAATCAAAGAAGGTGGCGCTTACCAGGGAAAAAAAATAACATACCACGATAGTTGTTACCTTGGCCGGGCCAACAATATTTATGAAGCGCCCCGTAAAGTGCTGGAAGCTTTGGACATTGAACTTGTAGAAATGAAACGCTGCAAAAGTAATGGCCTTTGTTGTGGTGCAGGCGGTGCCCAAATGTTTAAAGAAGAAGAAAAAGGAGATGTTCGCATTAATATAGAACGCAGCAATGAAGCACTGGATACCGGTGCTTCTGTAATAGCAGCAGCTTGTCCTTTTTGTAATACTATGCTTACCGATGGGGTTAAAAACAAAGAAAAAGAAGACGAGGTAGCGGTGCTGGATATTGCAGAACTGGTGGCGGCATCCATGTAATTTGATAGCGGGTGTTATAGGATATCCTTCTTATACATCACTTAAAGAAAATGATCAACATAATAAAAAAAATACAAAATGGACCTGGATATACAACAACATCTGCCCCAAGATTTTAACGCCGGCTCTAAAGTTTGGATCTACCAAAGCAGCCGCTTGTTTCTCATCAGCGAAGTGTTGGAAATGGAAGAAATGCTTCAACAATTTGTAGCAGGATGGAAAAGCCACGGGGCACCTGTAAAAGGATTCGCCAATATTTTCTTTGGCCGCTTTATTATTCTAATGGCAGATGAAACCAATACAGGAGTGGGAGGATGCAGCACAGACAGTTCTGTTCACCTGATAAAGGAGATAGAAAAAAAGTACCAGGTAGATATGTTTAACCGGCAAATGCTCAGCTTTATTATTAAAGATAAAATTGAACAACTTCCCATTGCACAGGTAGCCTATGCAATTGAAAATAATTTTATCGACGAAAACAGTTTGTATTTTGATAACTCCATCACTACAAAAAAACAACTCTTATCAGAATGGATAACTCCTGCTGGAAATAGCTGGTTAAAAAGGATGTTTGTAGTAAGTAGTTGAATGGTTCTCTAAAATATTTACAATTATAAATTAGTACCCTTCAAAAATTGTAAGACCCTGCAAGTAGAAAATTTTATCAAATTATCAAATCTCCTTACTTCTTCTTTTTCTTTACTTTCTTTTTAAAAGTATACCCTGCGGCAACTCTAAGGTTGCGGCTGTTACTGGTGCTAAAACTTTCCAGGTTATAATTTGGTGCCTGTATAAAATTTTTATTCTGTTGCTGGCGAAATGGATCTACCACATTAATACTTAGAGATAGATTTTTTTGAAAGAATTTTTGCTGAACACCAATATTCATACTCAGGTTATTCCTTGCCCTGCCCTGTGGCGTTGCAAAACGATTATAAGTAAAATTACCAGTTAAATTCAACAGCGTATTCCATTGATAATTGCCGTTGAATGTGGAATTAAATGAGGCCCCATTTTGATAGCGGTTTACTGTTCTGTCGTGCAGGCTATAAACATTGTAGGCATACCTGCTGCTTGCATTTACCTTTAGCTTTTTTCCCATTGTTATGCCACCCCAAATGCTGGTCTCATACTCTTTGCGGCCACTCAGGTTTTGCCAACTGGTATTGGTTTTACCATCGGCCTGTAATGTGCGGATTGAACTGTATATCTGCTGCAATGCATTATAACCTAACGAAAAGTTGACATTATATTTCTTATTCCAGTAACCCGTACCCAGGTCAAAATTATCAGAAAAATAAGGCTGCAGGTAAGGGTTTCCAAAGCGTGTATTATAAGGATCTGAATAGTCTATGGAAGGGTTTAGCTGGTAAATGCCCGGCCTTTGAATACTGCGTTTATAGCTGGCCGTTACTGAGTAACCGCTGTCCCATTTAAAGGTAATATTTGCAAATGGGAGCGTACTGAAATAACTGTTTTTAAAATGATCGGTATTTTTTACAATATCAAAATGGGTATTAGCATATTCCTGCTGCACACCGATGTTGGAAAATAAATTGATGGTAAACTGGTAGCGAATCGCAGCCTTCATGGTATAAATCACCTGGTAAAATTCAAATTCATTGCTTAGCCTGTCACTACCTACCATTACATTATCGGGCTTTTTTAAATAAGAAGTAAGGAGCTGGTTATATGTATTGGTATAGTTGGCGGTACTTCCAAAATTGAGTTGCGTTTTTTTATCCTTTAAAGGTTTATCATAATTTATACGCAGAGATAGTGTATTATTATTTATCCTGGTATCCTGTTGCTGTGTAGAATCAGATCCGTTAAAACTGCCATCGGGCAACAGGTATTGCTGGTAAAAATCACGGTTGCTCCTGCTTTTACTAAATGCAGCCCCTCCTGTAATGCGCAATACTTCCCCGGGATTTTTCCATTTATGTGTATAGCCGATATTGGCCGAAGGATTTATATTGCTGGTTTGGCTGCCTACCTTGCGGCTGCTTAACTTATAAAGTGTTTTGTAACGGTTTAAATTGCTATACTGCGTAATACTTTCACCATCATTATTGTTGGAATTAAAAAAAGCAGTGAAGCTAAAAGCGTTTTGTTTGTTAAACTCATAGTCAAGGTTTAACCTGGAAGTAGGCCGGGTGCTTTTGCTGGTACTGTTACCAATGGTATTAAAATAACTGGCACTGTCGGTATAAATATTTTCCCTATTACTGTAGCTATTTCCACGGTAACGGTTATACGAAAACCCTGAAGAAAAATTGAGAGCAAGTTTATTTTTACGATAGCTGAAATTGCCATTAACACCCGCTTCTCCCCTGCTGCCATAATTTACATTTAACCGCCCACTCATACCTACTTTCCCTTTTTTGGTAACAATATTTATTACACCTCCCCTTTCATTGGCATACTGAGGGGGTGGCGTGGTAAGCACTTCAATTTTTTCAATCATACTGCCGGGCATACTTTCCAGCAGGTCCTGAAGCTGGCGTGCATCCATCTCCACCGGCTTATCATCAATCAAAATTTTTACTTCCTTGCCCTTCATCAGTATTTTACCATCACTATCCACACTTACAAGGGGCGTTTGTTTTAATAACTCAGTAGTGGAGGATCCTGCACTCAGTGCAGATTCGCCTGCATTAAAAGTAATCTTGCCATCTTTATTCTCAAACAATGGTTTCTCTGCATATACAATTACATCAGCCAGGTTTTTACCTTTAACAGCTATTCGAATATCTGCTATATTAAAATCCATACGTTCTTTTCGGATATTGATACTATCAAAATTTAATGGAGCATATCCTACGGCAGTAATGGAAATACGGTAAATGCCTGTCGGAAGTTTAGTAAAAATAAATTCTCCATCTTTATCAGACAGGGTGGTTTCTATTTTAGAAGTATCCAATAAATTTTTAGCAAGTATAGTGGCTGAAGAAACCTGCCTGTTTGTTTGATCATCTATTATATTTCCTGCAATAATTCCTGCATTTTTTTCTCCCTGTGCCAAAACAACAGCACTGCAACAACAACAAAAAATAAGAAATAGGAACCTCAACTGGTTTAGATTTAAATACAAATTTAATGAATGGGTTAAAGTTGTGTACATTTTTACATAAAATGGGAAACATATATTTTAACCGGTAACCTCTATTATTAAAATCAACCCACAATACAGTTTGCTAAATGTGGTATGATTTTACACAATACAATAACTAAATACATTATATCTCATTTTTTTGCATTTGCTTAATACTATCTTTTAAACATGCCAATCAGGAATTATATATTGTTATTGTTATTCATTGTAACCGGAAATATTCTAAAAGCACAAAAATCATTATTGCAGGATACTGCCAAAACAATAATCCTTCCTGCTTCAGGAAAATATTATAAAAGCAGCCGATATAAATTATTGTGGGGCGAACATTACAGAAAAGAATGGCACACCCCTGTTAGTTTTATTAAAACAAACATCGATACATTGGCCGGCGGTTTGGTTCCCTACCAAACAGGTGGGGGCAGGCAAAGCAAGTCTTTGAGGTTAAGAGACAAAAATGACAGGGAATATGTTTTGCGCAGTATTGATAAAAGTTTTGGTAATGCGCTTCCGGAAATTGCAAAAGGCACATTCCTGGAAAGTTTTGTAAACGACCAGGTAACCATTGCTCATCCATATGCTGCAATGATTGTGGCGCCACTTGCTGAGGCAGCAGGAATTTACCATACGAACCCACAATTATATTACGTACCCCAACAAAAGGCCCTTAAACAATTTAACGATTCGGCTGGTAATGCTTTATACCTTTTTGAGCAAAGACCGGATGAAGATTGGTCTACAGCTCCCAACTTTGGATATTCAAAAAATATTATAGGTACAGAAAAAATGCTGGAGAAAATTTTAGAAGACAATGACCACTCAATAGATCAAAGGGCTTTTGTAAGAGCCAGGTTATTTGATATGCTCATTGGAGACTGGGGAAGACATGATGATCAATGGAGATGGGCTTCTTTTAAAGAGGATAAAAAAACAACCTATGTTCCTGTACCAAGGGACAGAGATAATGCCTTTTCTAAATTTGATGGTATTTTATTAAAGAGCCTCATTAAAATGGCTCACGCCAAACACCTGCAAAGCTTTGATAATACTTTAAAAAATGTAAAAACATTTAATTTCCCTGCCCGCAACCTGGATCGTCACCTCACAAACGAAGTAACATTGGCAGAATGGGTATCTATTGCAAATGATTTAAAAAAACAAATAACCGATAATGTAATAGATGATGCGGTTAATCATTTACCTAAAGAAGTGTACCCCATTTCCGGTGCAGAAATAGCTGCCAAACTTAAAAGCCGCCTGGCATTGTTAGATACTTATGCCAAAGATTATTTTTTATTCATTTCGCATGAAGTAGAAATTACCGGCACTGCCGATGATGAATTGTTTGAAATAAAACGTGTGTCAGATACAGAAACGGCCATCAATATTTATAAAATAACCAACAAAGGGAATGTAAAAGACAGCCCTTATTACAGCAGGGTTTTTAATAACATTGAAACCAAGGAAGTAAGAATTTATGGCATTGATGGAAACGATGAATTTAAAGTTAGCGGTAATGTGAACAAGAGTATTAAACTTCGTTTAATAGGCGGTGCAGGCAAAGATAAATACGAAGATTTATCTTCCATAAAGAAAAACGGAAAAAGGACCATCATATATGACAACTATCAAAATGAAATTATAAAATCAGGCGAAACTAAATTACATCTATCAAATGATAGTAGTGTGCACGCTTATCAATACGATTTTTATAAGCCCAATAAAAGATCTTTTAAGCCCGGTATATTTTATTCTAATGAAGACCGGATTTTTATCAGCTATACTTACCTGTATCAAAAGCAGCAATGGCGAAAATCGCCTTACGGTTTTGAACATAAAATGGATGTAAAATATTCTTTAGGACAACAAGCCTTTAGTTCTACCTATGCTTCTACTTTCACTTCTTTAATTGGCAAATGGGATTTAAATCTTTTTGCCAATTACGACCAGGTGAGGTGGACCAATTTTTATGGACTGGGAAATGAGACTAAACTTACTACAAAAGACAGGGACTATAACAGGTTACGAAGTCGTCAATTTCTTGCAAAAGCCGGTATTCAAAGAGTTATCAATAACAGACATAAACTCATATTTAATCCATATTATCAAACCTTTGATATTATTAACGACACAGCAAGGTTCTTAGCAAAAACACCTGCGCTGGTTATTCCACAAACCTATAATACGCACCAGTTTGCGGGGGCAGAAATTATTTATATTTATCAAAATATCAATGATTCTATTTTGCCCACCAAAGGAATTTCATTAATTGGTGCTGCCAATTTTTCTCATAATATCAAAGAGTCTAACCGTAACCTTGGTAAATTTTCTGCGGAGTTGAATACTTACCTGCCTGTTTCCAAAAAAATAAGCCTGAAGATAAAAACCGGTGCCAGTACGCTATCCGGGCAACCTGAGTTTTACCAGTTTAATAGAATTGGCTCAACAGAAACATTGAGAGGTCATCAGCGGGATCGTTTTTATGGAAAAAGCACCGTTTACAATCAAAATGAATTAAGATGGATCAGTGATGTGAGGTCTTACCATTTTAATGGCAAAATAGGATTTTTTGGTTTGTTTGATTTGGGAAGAGTTTGGATGGATAATGAAAAAAGCAATAAATGGCATAACGGTTATGGGGCAGGCATTATCCTTTCTCCGTTTAATCGAATCTCAGTAAGTGTTGCCTATGCAATATCTGCAGAAGATAAGAATATCCATTTTCAACTTATAAAAGTATTGTAAAAGGTATAGGCTAATGTTAATAATGAGTGACATACTGTCATTGATAACCCTAATTTAAGCTATATTTGCCCTCTAAATTTTACCAGGTAAATGCAGGAACTCCTTTTAGATAAAGAACATGACGAATCAAAGCAAGGTGAGGCTTTTGTTGGATTGGCCACTGGCCCGATAACTGCGCATAAATATTTTTATATAGAGAGTTATGGTTGTGCAATGAATTTTGCAGATAGTGAAGTGGTAGCTTCTATTCTTCAGGAGCAAGGCTATGCCGCCACTTCTCAAACAGAGCTGGCCGATTTGATACTTATCAATACCTGTTCTATCAGGGAAAAAGCAGAAGAAAAAGTGCGTCAGCGATTAACCACATTCAGGTTAATGAAAAAGAGCCGTCCCGGTCTTGTTATTGGTGTATTAGGTTGTATGGCAGAAAGATTAAAAGCTAAATTTTTAGAAGAAGAGAAACTGGTAGATATTGTTGTAGGTCCCGACTCTTACCGCAGTCTGCCCGGTTTGGTGGAAGAAGCCTATACCGGCCAAAAAGGGGTAAACGTGTTATTGAGCCGGGATGAAACCTATGCAGATATTGCTCCTATTCGATTAAACAGCAACGGTGTTACCGCCTTTGTAAGCATCATGCGGGGCTGCAATAACATGTGTTCTTTTTGCGTAGTACCTTTTACCCGTGGCCGGGAACGCAGCCGGGATGCCCACAGCATTGTAAAGGAATGTGAAGCATTGTTTAATGATGGTTATAGGGAAGTGACTCTTTTGGGACAAAATGTAGATAGTTATCACTGGATAGAAGACAAAACTAATAAGGCCACCAGCTTTGCTCAATTAATGGAAATGGTGGCGCAGATTTCACCAATGCTTAGGGTTCGTTTTTCTACCTCTCATCCAAAAGACATTACGGATGATGTATTATTTACGATAAAAAAATACGAGAACATTTGCAATTATATTCACCTGCCGGTTCAAAGTGGCAGCAGTCGTGTATTGCAAATGATGAACCGCACTTATAGCCGGCAATGGTATTTGGCTAAAATAGACCGCATAAGGGAACTAATCCCCGATTGTGGCATTTCTACCGACATGATCACTGGTTTTTGTACAGAAACAGAGGAGGATCATCAGCAATCGCTGAGCCTGATGCAATATTGCCAATATGATTTAGCCTATATGTATTTTTATTCTGAAAGACCCGGAACCCTTGCGGCTAAACGTTTTGCAGATGATGTATCACTGGAAACCAAAAAACGGAGATTGCAGGAAATGGTAGACCTGCATAGAATTCAGTCGCTCACAAGTATGCAAAAAGAGGTGGGCAAAACCTTTAGGGTATTGGTAGAAGACACTTCTAAAAA
This sequence comes from Chitinophagales bacterium, assembly GCA_038241275.1. Taxonomy (GTDB): domain Bacteria; phylum Bacteroidota; class Bacteroidia; order Chitinophagales; family Chitinophagaceae; genus Ferruginibacter. The sequence goes on along the minus strand of JBBRFX010000058.1, from coordinate 6,700 downwards.
AAATGAGGATGAATTATTTGGCAGAACCGGCCAGAATAAAGTGGTAGTATTTGAAAAAGGCGATTTAAAGAAGGGTGATTATATTTTTGTAAAAATCAATTCCTGCACGGCGGGAACATTAATGGGCCAACCCCTTATTACAGCATAATGAAAACATTTTTTCTTCTTATTGCATGCGTTTGCTTTGCAGGCACACTTGCTGCCCAGGACAGTTCCAGTACCTGGCAAGCATACACAAAGTCTATTTCGGGCAGATTAAACAATAGTTATATCGTTTATTCTCTTAACAACGGCGGTGAAAGCAAGCAGATCATTCTTTGTTTTATTGAAGATACTATGCAGGTGGTAGCACTGGGAACGGATGGAAAATTCATAAAGGAAATTCAATTGAAGCAGCCTGGTCTTTTTACGCTGGTTGATGAAAATTTAAATGAGCTTTTTACATTGAAGAATCAACTGAACAATGTTAATAATGCTTCCAGAAAAAAATTTCTGGCAAATTACAATGATCCTAAAATAGATTTCATTCAGGTAGGCATCAGGTATGGCAGCCTCCACTATAATCACTTTACACCAAAGGATATTGAAGCAATTTCGGTCATTAAAAACAACAACATCAGACAGGCTTACCTGGTCATCAAGCAAATCAGGGAAGTGTTGTTAAAATCTGTTCTATAACATGGATAATCAAACAATCAAAAACAGGTTTGCCATTATTGGAAACTCCCCCACACTAAACCATGCATTAAATGTAGCGGTTCAGGTAGCTAATACCGATCTAAGCGTGCTCATCAATGGAGAGAGCGGTGTGGGTAAAGAAGTATTCTCACAAATCATTCATGCTTTATCTGCCAGGAAACACAATCCTTTTATTGCAGTAAACTGTGGCGCCATTCCGGAGGGTACTATTGATTCGGAATTATTTGGCCACGAAAAAGGATCTTTTACCGGAGCGGTAGATAGCCGGAAAGGCTATTTTGAAACGGTAAATGGCGGCACCATTTTCCTGGATGAAATTGGTGAAATGCCATTGGGCACTCAGGCACGTTTGCTCAGGGTATTGGAAACCGGCGAATACATACGTGTAGGCAGTAGTAAAGTACAAAAAACAGATGTGAGGGTAATAGCAGCCACCAATAAGGAGCTGCTGGAATTTACGCACAATGGCCGCTTTAGGGAAGATCTGTATTACCGCTTAAATACTGTGCCCATCAGGGTTCCGGCTTTAAGAGACCGAAAGGAAGATATCCTTTTACTGTTTAGAAAATTTGCAACCGATTTTGCAGACCGTTATAAAACAACTGCTGTTCAATTAACAGATGATGCAAGAAATATTTTGATTAATTATGGATGGCCGGGCAATGTGAGGGAGTTGAAAAATATAGCAGAACAAATATCTGTTTTAAGTAAGGAAAAAACCATTACTGCAGAACAGTTAAGAGGTTTTTTACCAGATCATCAATATAGCCGCCTGCCGGTTTTAGCCCACGGCAATGGAGTGGTAAGCCAAACAGAATTTGCCAATGAGCGGGAAATTCTTTACAAACTTTTTTTTGACATGAAAAAAGATGTAAATGAATTAAAAAAAATGTTTTTTGACCTGCTGCAAAATCCCAATATCACACATCGTCCGCCAGTTTTTTCCGGAGACAACAGTAATATAAAAGAACTGAGTGTAACAGGTAACCAGCCTGCTTCTTACTCAGGTTCTTCTTCCTCTGTAATTTTACACAACCAATCAAACGATAACGCTATACAGCTTCATGAGGATGTAGAAGAATCTTTAAGTATTGTAGATAAAGAAAAAGAACTCATCATCAAAGCATTAAAAAAACACAGGGGAAGAAGAAGAGATGCTTCACTGGATTTGGGAATAAGTGAAAGAACATTGTACCGAAAGCTGAAGGAATATGATATTGAGGACCTTTAGAAAAAATTTATGATGTAGGATGTAGGATTTATGATGTGTGATTTATGATTTTTGATGTGTGATTTGTGATGTGTGATTTATGATTTGTGATTTATGAATTAAAAACTTGTTTTAAATTTAAGAATGTATAAAAAGATGAAATATTTAATAAAAAATGCTAAGCTTCTCATGGTATTGATTGCCCTGTTGAGCGTATTTAATTTTTCTACCTGCAAATATGGTTTTAAGGATACAGCACCTATCCCGGTAGAAATAAAAACATTCAGGGTAAACTACCTTGAAAATAAAGCCACTTATGTAAATACACAATTGAGCCCGCAACTTACTGAGCAGCTAAAACAAAAAATCATTAATACTACCCGCTTAAAACAAACCAATAATGATGATGCCCATTATGATATCAGCGGTTTTGTATCACAGTATTATACCAGCACGGTAAGTATAAGTGGTAATAACAGTAGTGGCAACAGGCTCACCGTTGGTTTTCACCTGGTGTTCCGTAATACACTGGATGAGACAAAAAATTTTGAGGCAGATCTGATGCGTACCTTTGACTTTGATGCAAGGTTATCGCTGCAGGATGCAGAAAGAACCCTTAATGAAAGCATTGTGAAAAATATTATAGACGAAATATTTAATAAAATATTTTCTAACTGGTAATACCAATCACATTTTAAGTAATAATACCGGTATAAAACTTTTGCTGGTTGAAGTTTAATCTTTTAGTTTTGACGCATGCCATTTCAACAATTATATAAAAATATTTTTAATAAAGAGGAGTCTGATGCAGGTGGCACTGCCATGCTTCATCAACTGGTAAAAGAATATCCCTACTTTTCATTGGCACATTTTTTTATATTAAAAAATACGGCCATAAAAGATGCTTCTTATAACTCCATCGCTGCAAAAACCGCCCTTCATTTCAACAATCCATTTTTATTGCAGGAACAGTTGCATAAAAGCGAAGTGCCTATTTTGAAAGAAACAATAAATGAAGCATTTTTGGTTACGGAAAATGCAGCAAGCATAGAAACGGATGTAGTACCAGTTGTTTCGGCAGAAGTGGTGGAAACGGTTGAAACTATTCCGGTTCAGGAAACATCCACTACGGAACCTGCTAAAAATGCTGACCTTAACAGCGAAGCGCTTTTTGAAGAAAAGGCACCGGCAGGAGTAATAGCCGAACCGGTTTTATTTCAACCATTGTTTGCTTCAGATTATTTTGCATCGCAGGGTATTAAACTTAGCCAGGAGGCAATGCCATCAGACAAACTGGGCAAACAGTTAAAGAGTTTTACCGATTGGCTCAAAACTATGAAAAAAGTGCACGCCAGCAAATTGCCTGATAGCATTGAAGCTATGAACGTTTCTATGCAAACCCTTGCAGAAAAAAGCAACAAAGAAGAGGAGGTGATTACAGAAACAATGGCAGAAGTATATTTACAACAAGGCAAGCGGCACAAAGCAAAAGAAATATATGAAAAATTAAGTTTGCTCAATCCTTCTAAAATCGCTTACTTTGCAGCCAAATTAGATCAAATTCAATAAAAATAAAACGACATGTTAGCTTTATTCGGTGTATTAATTATCATTTTTTCCATAGTGTTGGGATTGATCGTATTGATTCAAAACCCCAAAGGTGGTGGTTTATCGGGTTCTTTAAGTGGCCTTGGCAATCAATTGATGGGCGTAAAACAAAGTACAGATATTCTTGAAAAAGGTACCTGGTTTTTTGGCGCTATTGTAGCTTTATTATGTCTGGCTTCTCCAGCTTTTATTCCAAAAGATGGCAGCAGCTCTTCAGCTAATGATGATATATTGAATAATGCACCTACATCAGTGCCACAGCCTAAAACTGCAGTACCCGCCAATACTGTCCCAATGCAGGGAACAGCTCCGGTGAAACCAGCAGGACAATAAAACAATTCTAAAATTTTCATAACCCCGCCTTAAAGCGGGGTTTTTTATTTTACTTTGTTTAAGCTATCAGTATAATCCCTTATATATGAAAAGAATTGTAGTTGTCCTTTTATTTGTGATTTCCCTATCCGGCATTTTTGCAGGATGGATAATATTTGGCCCCACTGTATCTGCACCTGAGGGTAAATTTTTCTATATTAATACAGGCTCCTCCTATCAAAAAGTAAAAAGTGATTTGCAGCAGCAATCTATTATTTCCGGCAATTTTTTTTTAGATCAAATGGCCAGGCAGACGCAGTATGATAAAAATGTAAAACCGGGCCGTTATGAAATTAAAGATGGTATGAGCCTCTATAATTTATTACGAATGCTAAAATCGGGCAACCAATCTCCGGTAAAACTGGTTATTAATAAACTCCGCACCAAAGAAGACCTTGCAAAAAAAATTGGGCAACAGTTTGAATGCGATTCATTGGATGTTATCAACTTTTTGAGCAATAACGATTCTCTTATAAAATATAATTTAGATTCACATACGGTAATGACTGCAGTGATTCCCAATACTTATTTAGTTAACTGGAATACTGATTTTAAAAAAATATTCAGACGCCTAAAAGATGAGCAGGAAAAATTCTGGAACACTGAAAGAAAACAAAAAGCGGCTGATAAAAACCTTAGCCCTGCGCAGGTTTATATTATGGCAAGTATTGTAGAAGAAGAAACCAATAAATTAAAAGACAAAGGGTTTATTGCAAGTGTATATATCAACCGTATTAATAAAGGCATGAAACTGGAAGCAGACCCAACAGTTAAATATGCCATGAGAGATTTTGGTTTAAAGAGGATTTTATATGGTCACCTCAAATATCCTTCGCCCTATAATACCTACCAACAAACAGGATTGCCACCCGGTCCTATCTGCACTCCATCGGCAGAAACCATCAATGCGGTGCTGGAAGCCCCCGAAACCAACTATATATTTTTTGTAGCCAAACCTGATTTTAATGGCTACTCAAATTTTGCAGAAACTTACCAGGAGCATTTAAAATATGCAAAAGAATACCAGGATGCTTTAAACGAACTCATCAGAAAAAAACAAACACCATAATATACATTGCTTAAAATTCAGCGCATATTATTCACCATTACCCCCATTGCTTTTTTTATAAGAAAAAGTAAAAAACTGCTGTTGCCTGGTTTTGATGGATTGCCTTTATATGAAGTTTTGTTATTTTTAAGAAAACAAATAAAAACACATGGCATTTCAGAAAGGGCTTCGGCCATCTCCTATAATTTTATCATGGCCTTGCCTCCTTCCCTGTTGTTTCTATTTACCTTAATTCCCAATCTTCCATTTATATCCAAACAAAATATCACCATTCAATTACACAATCTCATTTATGATATTATTCCATCACCGGTTTACAACAGGGAGGTTATAAAATTCATCGATAGTTTTATAGATAATTCCCGTTTCGGCCTGTTATCCTTTGGTTTATTGTTATCGCTTTTTTTTGCTTCCAATGCAGTAATGGGTTTGATGCGGGCATTCAATAAAAATTACATCGGCTTCGAAAAAAGAAATGGTTTAAAAGACCGCCTGGTAGCACTGCGTCTCACCGTTATTCTTTTTGGATTATTACTCGGCTACCTTATTTTACTCATTATGCAGGGAGCCTTATTAAACCTATTGGTGAGCAATAATATACTGCGGGAAGTTATTTCTTATGCCAGGTGGATACTGATGATTGGACTCATCTTTCTGGCTATTGCCTATATTTTCAAGTATGCACCTTCCGTAAAAAAAAGATGGAAACTTAAATCGCCTGGAGCATTATTAGCTACAGCACTCAGTATACTTTCATCTCTGGGGTTTTCAGTTTTTGTAAACAGCTTTGGCAAATACAATGCACTTTATGGGTCTATTGGTACCATCATGATGATCATGGCGCTTATATATCTTAACTCACTCTCTTTATTAATCGGGTTCGAATTAAATGTAAGCATACGATCTCTGAGAGCCCATGCCCTTCACCGTATAGAAGAAGAGGCAGCCCAAAAAGAAATGAATCCTGCTGCGTCTAATATACCACTCAAATAATTTATGATATCGTATAAACAATTACCCCTGTTCAAGCATTATTTTTATGGAAATTATTAATCAATAAAAAAAAATAAAATGAAAAAAATATTGTTCATGATGGCACCATTGGCCATTGCAGCCACTATGGCTTTTACTTTCGGAGAGCCATTGAGCATTGGTAGTTCATTACCAAAGGCCGATTTAAAAATGCAGGATGTAAATGGCAAAATGATCAGTATTAAAGAAGCTGCAGGCACCAATGCTGTATTGGTAATGTTTAGTTGCAATACCTGCCCATATGTGGTAAAAAACCAGCAACGCACTATTGCCATTAATGATTACGCAAAAAAAATGAAGTTGGGTGTAATCGTATTAAACAGCAATGAAGCCTACCGTGGCGAAGACGACAGCCCGGAAGCAATGAAAGCATATGCTAAAGACCAGAAATACAACTGGAGTTATGTAATAGATAAAAATAATGAAGTGGCCGATGCTTTTGGTGCCAACCGTACACCAGAAGTTTTCCTGTTTGATAAAAACATGAAACTTGTTTATCATGGTGCCATAGATGATAATCCATCAGATGCCACAGCAGTGGGTAGAGAACACCTAAGAGAAGCCATCAATGAACTGGTTGCAGGAAAGGATATTTCTGTAAAAGAAACCAAGAGTGTAGGCTGCACCATTAAGCGCAAAAAATAAAAATATTTTATTGTTCAAATTAAAAATGCCCGGTCCTTACAAACCGGGCATTTACTTAATATCAT
>JBBRFX010000057.1:0-21360 GCA_038241275.1 Chitinophagales bacterium | reverse complement strand
ATGCAACTAGATATATTAAATACAAAAGGCGAAAAAACCGGAAGAACAGTAGAGTTACCGGAAGAAATTTTTGGAATTGAGCCCAACGATCACGTTATTTATCTTGCGGTGAAGCAATACCAGGGCGCACAACGCCAGGGTTCACACAAAGTAAAAACCCGTGCAGAAGTAAAAGGTTCTTCTAAGAAATTACACAAACAAAAAGGTACCGGTGGAGCCCGTAAAGGTAACCTGCGTAACCCTTTATACAAAGGTGGTGGTACAATCTTTGGCCCAAAACCACACAAATACGATATCAAATTGAATCGTAAAGTGAAAGACCTGGCTAAAATGAGTGCATTGGCCTACAAAGCAAAAGACAATGCTATTGTGGTATTGGAAGATATGGTAATGGATGCGCCAAAAACAAAAACATTTACCGGTATTCTTAAGAACCTAAACTTTGGCCGTAAAAAAGCCCTGGTGGTAATTCCGGAATACAATGACAATTTATACCTGAGTTTACGTAACGTTCAGGGTGTTAATGGAACTGTTATCAGTGATATGAACACTTACGATATTTTAAACGCAAACGTATTGGTATTAACGGAGAGTGCAGCTAAACTGTTTGCAATAGAAGATGTAGAAGCAGAAGCTTAGGAAACAGCTAGGTAGCAAATTATAAAAATTATCAAATTAGAGTTATGAAACTGTCTGATGTATTAATAAAGCCTGTTTTATCTGAAAAAGCTAACAAGCAATCAGAAAAAATGAATCGCTACACTTTTGTAGTAGACAGAAAGGCCAACAAACTGGAAATTAAAAGAGCCGTAGAACAATTTTACGGTGTTCAGGTAGAAGATGTGAATACAGCAGTAATGCCATCTAAACTGAAATCAAAATATACCAAAGCCGGATATATTGTTGGACGTAAGTCTGCAAAGAAGAAAGCTATAGTAACAGTTGCTGAAGGTGATACTATCGACATCTACGGAGCAACTGTATAAAAGAAACCCCTGACCCCTAAATGGGTACCTGGGATTAACGTTAATGAATGGTAAATCTGCTACCGCAAAATGCAGAGATTAGTAAAATCTAAAAAGTTCCAAAAGTCCCTTTAGGGATTTAGGGCAGTAGTTAAAAAATGGCACTAAGAAAATACAAACCGACCACAGCCGGAACCCGTTGGAGAATTGGTAATGCTTATGCAGAGATCACCACCAACATTCCTGAAAAATCTTTGCTGGAAAAGCAAAAGAATACTGCCGGTAGAAATGCACAGGGTAGAAGAAGTATGCGTTACATGGGCGGTGGAAATAAAATCATGTATCGTCTGGTTGATTTTAAAAGAAACAAAAAAGATATTCCAGCTACAGTAAAAACAATTGAATACGATCCAAACCGTACTGCATTTATTGCTTTACTATCGTATGCTGATGGTGAAAAGCGTTACATACTTGCACCACAGGGTTTACAGGTTGGTCAAACAGTAATTAGCGGCGACAATGCAGTTCCTGAATTGGGTAATGCATTAATGCTTAAAAATATGCCTTTGGGTACTAATGTTCATAATATCGAGATGCAACCCGGTCAGGGCGGTATCCTGGTAAGAAGTGCAGGTACTTCAGCACAGCTTAATAACAAAGAAGGTAAATATGCAGTGCTTAAAATGCCAAGTGGTGAGTTAAGAAAAATCCTGATCAACTGTTATGCTACTGTTGGTGTTACAAGCAACAGCGATCATAGCCTGGAGAGCATGGGTAAAGCAGGTAGAAACCGTTGGAAAGGTATTCGCCCTCGTACAAGAGCAGTTGCGATGAACCCGGTAGATCACCCGATGGGTGGTGGTGAAGGTAGAGCTTCTGGTGGTCATCCACGTAGCCGTAAAGGTAAATACGCAAAAGGACAGATTACCCGCACAAGAGATAAAGGTTCAGATAAAATGATCCTTACCCGCAGAAACGGTAAGAAGTTACCTAACAAGTAGTAATTAGTTGATCAGTTTAATAGTTAAAATGGTCCTGGTGAAAGCCGGGACAAATAAACAAACAGATTTCGGAAGTTGAAAAATCCGAAATCACAAATCATAAATAAAACATGGCTCGTTCATTAAAAAAAGGTCCTTACATCGAAATAAAACTTGAAACAAAAGTTTTGTCGATGACAGAAGGAAAAATTAAAAAAGGTGTTATTAAAACCTGGAGTCGCAGAAGTACTATTTCTCCGGATTTCGTAGGTCACACTTTTGCAGTGCACAACGGAAATAAATTTATTCCTGTTTATGTTACCGAATTTATGGTAGGACATAAATTGGGTGAATTTGCACCAACAAGAAATTTCAGAGGTCACTCAAGTAAAAAAATGTAATAAAACCGTTGCTGGTTTCTGGTTTCTGATTGGGCAATTTGTTCAATACGGAAGTAAACCAGAAACAAAACAACCAGAAACAAGAAACTAAAAATAATGGAAGCAGTAGCAAAATTAAATAACGAACCTACATCACCAAGAAAGATGCGCTTACTAGTAGATCTAGTTCGTGGAATGAAGGTAGAAAATGCACTAGCAGTATTAGAGCATAATCCAAAGCATTCAGCAGTTCCATTACGTAAGCTTATCCTTTCTGCTATTAGCAATTGGAAAGCTAAAAATGAAGGTGCTGATGAAAACACATTAATTGTAAAAACAATTATGGTGGATGCTGCAAGAGTTATCAAACGTATGCGCCCGGCTCCACAAGGACGTGGGTACAGGGTTCGCAAACGCAGTAACCACGTAACAGTGATTGTAGATGCAGCGGTTGAAAAGGGGCCCAAAAAAGCTCCAAAAGCACAAAATGCAGGAAAGCCAAACGCAGTTAAGTAATTATAAATAGTTAGAAAACGAAACTCAATAAAAAAACTTTCTAATTCTTAAAAGGACAACGAAAGACTAAATTAATACTATGGGTCAGAAAACAAATCCAATTGGTGCAAGATTAGGAATCATTCGTGGTTGGGATAGCAACTGGTATGCTCACAAAAAGGATTATGCCAACAAGTTGATTGAAGATGATAAAATCAGGAATTACCTGAATGCCCGTATCAATAAAGGTGGTATTGCCAAAATTGTAATTGAGCGTACACTTAACAAATTGATCGTTACCATTCATACTTCAAAGCCAGGTATCATTATTGGTAAAGGTGGTGGAGAGGTTGACCGGATTAAAGAAGAGCTGAAAAAATTATGTGGTAAAGAAGATGTGCAGATTAATATTTTAGAAATCCGTCGTCCGGAGCTGGATGCAAATATTGTTGCTGATACGATTGCCCGCCAGTTAGAAAATCGTATTAATTATAAGCGTGCAATTAAAATGTCAATCGCATCTGCTTTACGTATGGGTGCCGAAGGTATTAAGGTAAAAGTAGGTGGTCGTTTAGGTGGTGCTGAAATTGCACGTAGCGAAGAAATCAAACAAGGCCGCACTCCAACACATACTTTACGTATGGATATTGATTATGCAAATTTATTCGCACAAACAGTATATGGTAAAATCGGTATCAAAGTATGGATCTGTAAAGGAGAAGTATTAGGTAAAAGAGATTTAAATCCAAATGTTATAGCCGGTGGAAAAAATGATGGTCCGGACAGACCCCAGGGTGGTTTTGACAGAAGAGATGATAGAAGAGGTGGAGATAGAAGGGATGACAGAAGAGGCGGCGGCGGTGGAGAAAGACGTGGCGGCGGCGGGGATAACCGTGGCGGTGGTGGAAGAAGGTAAAGATGATTTTTGATTTTGGATGTTTGATTTATGATTCATCCATGTCGCAACTAAAAAATTTATAAGTCAATAATGTAGGGTTCAGACATCATAAATCTGAAATCATACATCATAAATCAAATAAAGATGTTATCACCAAAAAGAAGCAAACACAGAAAAACACAGAAAGGAAGAATGAAAGGGGATACCAAACGTGGTGCAACCCTTGCTTTCGGAACATTCGGTTTAAAAGCTTTAGATAGTGTTTGGTTAACAAACCGTCAGATAGAAAGTGCCCGTCAGGCAATGACCCGTGCTATGAAGAGAGAAGGTAACGTGTGGATCAGGATTTTTCCGGATAAGCCAATTACTGCCAAGCCTGCAGAGGTAAGGATGGGTAAAGGTAAAGGTAATCCTGAAGGATGGGCAGCTATTGTACAACCAGGCCGTATTTTATTCGAAGCTGATGGTGTTACACATGAAGTAGCAAAACATGCATTTGAATTGGCTGCACAAAAATTGCCAATCCTTACAAAGTTTGTAGTGAGCAGAGATTTCACAGTATAAAAAGAATTAGCCAATTAGCCAATTAGCTAATCTGCTGATGATAAAGCGAAAGTGATAAATAAATTAGCACATCAGCGAATTATCAAATTATCAAATTAAAGAAAGATGTCTAAAAAAGTAGATTTTGTAAAAAGCCTTAATGGATTGAGCGAGGCAGATTTAAATGCAAAAATTAAAGAAGACGAAGTGCGTTTAAAAAAACTCACCTTTGCCCACGCTATTTCTCCGTTGGAGAATCCACAGAGCATTCGTGTTTTAAGAAGAGATATAGCCCGTTTAAAAACTCAATTAAGAAAAAATCAAATTGGAGCTTAATCCAATAAAATAATAATAAGATGGTAGCAACTGAAACTGCAACAGGTGTTGTAAGAAATTTAAGGAAAACAAAAACCGGTCTTGTAACCAGTAACAAAATGGATAAAACCATTACTGTAAAAGTGGAAAGAAAAGTAAAGCATCCACTTTATGGTAAGTTCCTGAAAAAGAGTACCAGTTTTCATGCTCATGATGAAAAGAATGAGTGCAACATTGGAGATACTGTAAAGATTATGGAAAGCCGTCCTTTAAGCAAAACAAAACGCTGGAGACTGGTAGAAGTGTTGGAAAAAGTGAAATAATGATTTCTTATGCAGGATCTATGATTTCAGATCTTCTCCGGTTTAGAATTTTAAATAAGTATAAAACACTGGTTTATATTAGTGATCATAAATCATCAATCATAAATCACAAATAATAAAAAAATGATTCAGCAAGAAAGCAGATTAAACGTAGCGGACAACAGTGGTGCCAAATCGGTACTATGTATTCGTGTACTGGGCAACAGTGGCCAGGATTACGCTAAAATTGGCGATAAAATTGTAGTTACGGTTAAGGATGCAATGCCTGCAGGTGGTATCAAAAAAGGTACAGTAACCAAAGCAGTTATTGTACGTACTGTAAATAAGCTGCGCAGAAAAGACGGTTCTTACATCCGTTTTGATGACAACGCTGTGGTACTGCTTAACAACTCAGATGAACCAAGAGGTACCCGTATTTTTGGCCCGGTGGCCCGTGAATTAAGAGATAAAGGATACATGAAGATTATTTCTCTGGCACCAGAAGTTCTATAATTTAATTAAATATTAAAAAGGAAAAATTAAAAAGAAAGGGTTAGAAGAGAATGTAAGCTTTTGACTTTTGACTTTTGACTTTTGACTTCCTAAAGCAAAATAAGATGAGTACAAGATTTAAACCAAAATTCAACATTAAAAAAGGCGACCTGGTTGTGGTTATATCCGGAGAGGATAAAGATTTGAAGAAGCCTCGTAAAGTGTTGGAAGTTATTTTGGAAAAAGCACGTGTTTTGGTAGAAGGTGTAAATATCGTAACCAAACACACAAAGCCAACCGCTCAGAATACCAAAGGTGGTATCCTGAAAGTAGAAGCACCTGTTGCCATTAGTAATGTAATGTTATGGGATGCTAAATCCGGTGGTCCGAGTAAAGTTAAATTAACTCGTGAAAATGGTAAACTAGTTCGTGTAGCTAAAAAATCAGGGGAGGTAATCAAATAATGAGCACAACAAATAACGCTGCAAGATTAGCAGACAAATACAAAAAAGAAGTAGTACCTGCACTAATGAAAAAGTTCAGTTACAAAACCGTAATGCAGGCTCCTAAATTAACCAAGATTTGTTTGAATCGTGGTGTAAACGGAGCTGTGAATGATAAAAAGTTAATTGATATCGCTATCGATGAACTTAGCAACATCACCGGTCAAAAAGCAGTATCTACTTTATCTAAGAAAGATATCTCCAACTTTAAGTTGCGTAAAGCAATGCCAATTGGAGCACGTGTTACTTTGCGTGGTGTAAAAATGTATGAATTCCTGGACAGGCTGGTTTCAGTTTCTTTACCACGTGTTCGTGATTTTAAAGGTATCAATGATAAAGCTTTTGATGGCCGTGGTAACTATACCCTTGGTGTTACTGAGCAAATCATTTTCCCTGAAATTGATATTGATAAAGTAAACAAGATTACTGGCATGGATATTACTTTCGTAACCACTGCCAATACCAACAAAGAAGCATTTGAATTGCTGAAAGAGTTGGGTATGCCTTTTAAGAACATCAAAAAATAAAAAATAAGTACGAAGAACGAATAACGAATTCAGAATGTTTTCTATTCGTCATTCATCACTCGTCAATCGTAAATAAAAATAAATTATGGCAAAAAAATCAGTTGAAGCCAGGCAAAGAAAGAGAGCTAAAATGGTAGAAAAGTATGCAGAAAAAAGGGCAGCCCTTAAAGCTGCCGGAGATTATGCAGCCTTAGATCTTTTACCAAAAAATGCCTCACCGGTTCGTTTAAGAAACCGTTGTCAGCTTACAGGTCGTTCCAGAGGTTACATGCGTCACTTCGGTGTTAGCCGTATCATGTTTAGAGACATGGCCCTGGCAGGAAAAATACCTGGGGTAACAAAAGCCAGTTGGTAATAAATGAGTTGACAGTTATTAGATGGCAGGAAACAGAAATATTTGCTAACAGCTTTCAACTAAAATCTAACAACTAAGTTGTGGATATCGCATTGTAAACAAATTATTTAATCAATTAACTAAACATAACAATGGTTACTGATCCAATTGCAGATTATTTAACAAGAATTCGTAACGCACAAATGGCTAATCACCGTATTGTTTTAATACCGGCCAGCAATTTGAAAAAGCGTATTACAGAAATTCTGTACGAAAAAGGATATATTCTTAAGTACAAATTTGAAGATGATAATAAACAAGGTGTTATTAAAATAGCTTTAAAATACGACCCTACTACTAAACTTCCTGTAATACAGAGTTTAGAAAGAGTTAGTCGTCCGGGTTTGCGTACTTACGCAAAGCCAGATGAGTTCAAGCGTGTGAAAAATGGTTTGGGCGTTGCAATCGTTTCTACCTCTAAAGGTGTAATGACTGACAAAGAAGCAAGAGCTCAGAATGTGGGTGGAGAAGTACTTTGTAACATATTCTAATTTGAATAACGGCGATTTGAAAATTTGGAAATGGTTTTCACTTCACTGCATCATAAAATTACCCTAAGCCTTCTATACTGGCTGAACGTAATGACATCATTTCCAAATTAACTAATTATCAAATTTTCAAATTAAAAGAAAATGAGTCGTATAGGAAAACAACCAGTTGAATTTCCAGGCGGTGTTACTATATCAGTTAATAAGGATAACCTTGTAACTGTAAAAGGACCAAAAGGAGAACTGAAAGAATCAATTGACCGTGACATTACTGTAGAAGTTAAAGACCACACTGTTGAATTTAAACGTCCTACAGATCAGATCCGTCATCGTGCAATGCATGGTTTATATCGTTCGCTGGTAAGTAACATGGTAAAAGGTGTTACAGATGGATACACAAAACAATTAGAATTGGTGGGTGTGGGTTACAAAGCGGCCGCAACAGGAAATATTCTTGATTTGGCTTTAGGTTATTCTCACAACATACTTTTTGAAATTCCTAAAGAATTAAAAGTTACCACATCACAGGAAAAAGGTAAGAATCCTGTAATCACATTAGAAAGTATCGATAAGCAATTATTGGGTGCTGTGTGTGCTAAAATACGCAGCCTGCGTAAACCAGAACCGTACAAGGGTAAAGGTGTGAAATTTGTTGGTGAAGTGTTGAGAAGAAAAGCAGGTAAATCAGCAGGTAAATAGTAATTTGAAAATTTGAAGATGTGTCAATTATAACGTCTTACAAATAGAAAGAATATTAATCTTCAAATCTTCAAATCATTTAATTTTCAAATCGTTCCCGGCAGAATCGGGAAAATAAATAGAATAAGATGAGTAACAATAAATCAAGTGCAAGACAAAAAATCAGGTATCGTATCCGCAAAAAAATAAGCGGTACACCATCTAAACCACGTCTTAGCGTATTCAGGAGCAATTCAGATATTTATGCTCAGCTAATTGATGATACCAATGGCGCTACTATTGCTGCTGCATCATCTAAGCAAAAAGATATCAGTGCACAAAAAGCACCCAAAACAGAAAAAAGCAAAATGGTTGGAGAAGCTATTGCAAAAAAAGCAACTGAACTTGGAATTAAAAGTGTTGTTTTTGACCGTAGCGGATATATTTATCATGGCCGTGTGAAAGCGGTTGCTGAAGGTGCAAGAGAGGGTGGATTGGAATTCTAATTGTAAAATATTCTAATAATAACAGTACATGTCAAATTTAATTTTAAATAAAATAAAAGCCGGAGACCTGGAGTTAAAAGAAAAAGTTGTTTCTATTAACCGAGTTGTAAAAACAACCAAAGGTGGTAGAGCATTCAGTTTTTCTGCGCTTGTTGTTGTAGGAAACGAAGCAGGTATCGTTGGTCATGGCCTTGGTAAAGCAAAAGAAGTTCAGGAAGCTATTACCAAAGGAATAGAAGATGCTAAAAAGAACCTTATTAAAGTTCCTATTATGCATGGTACTATACCTCATGAGCAATTAAGCAAAGAAGGTGCTGCTAAAGTTTTAATAAAACCAGCCGCTCATGGTACTGGTGTAATTGCCGGTGGCAGCATGCGTGCTGTATTGGAGAGTGCTGGTATTACAGACGTATTGGCTAAGAACCTTGGTTCTGCCAATCCTCATAATGTGGTAAAAGCTACTTTTAAAGCATTAGCTACTTTACGTGAACCCATTGCAGTTGCTAAAACCCGCAATATCTCTTTAAAGAAAGTATTTAACGGATAAGATGGTGAAAAGTGAAAGGTGAAGGTGAAAGGTTGTAAGACTCTAAACCCTAAACCTTAAACCTTAAACCTTAAACCTTTTTAAAATGAAAAAGATAAAAGTTACCCAGGTTAAAAGCGTAATAGATCGCTCTGAACGTCAGAAAAGAACGATGATAGCATTGGGTTTAAAAAAAATGAATGCTTCTGTAGAAGTAGAAGCTACTCCACAAATACTAGGAATGGTTAATAAAGTGAACCACCTTGTAAAGGTTGAGGAATTGGCATAATAATTAGCCAATTAGCCAATATGCTAATTAGCCAATTAAAACTTTAGATTCGAAAGTTCCTGTCATTATCACATTAGCGAATTATCAAATTATCAAATTTATCAGCGAGCCCCGAATGCTTTCGGGGCGTAAGTTTAAAATAAAAGCAACATGAAATTACATACGCTCAAACCTGCTAAAGGTGCAACACACAAAGCAATCAGAATAGGCCGTGGTGAGGCAAGTGGTAAAGGTGGAACCTCTACAAAAGGTAATAAAGGTGGACAAAGTCGTGCCGGTTATAAAAGCAAAAAAGCTTTTGAAGGTGGACAGATGCCAATCCAACGTCGTATTCCAAAGCGTGGATTTAAAAACATTAACCGTATAGATTACAAAGTAATTAATATAGGTCAGGCAGATCATTATGCAGAAAAATACGGGATCACTGAATTTAGCCCTGAGAACTTATACATCAATAGCTTGATTGGCCAGAATGATTTGATAAAAGTGTTGGGCAACGGTGAAATAAAAGGAAAATATAGCTTCAAAGTAAACGCTATAAGTGAAAAAGCAAAAGCTGCAATTGAAGCAGCCGGAGGTACTGTGGAAATAGTAAAATAAATTCCCGATATTTGCCGACGCATAAAGATAATTTATGCGTCTTTTTACTTTCAGAGCCACTAACTATTTAAATTGATTAAATTCTGTGAAGAAGTTTATAAAAACACTTAAAAATATCTGGAGCATAGAGGAACTGAGGAATAAAATTATTTTCACTCTAATTCTGCTTTTCATTTATCGCCTTGGTTCATTTATCGTATTACCCGGTATTGATCCCAACAAACTTGATAATCTTCAAGCCAATACCCAGGGTGGTATGCTTGGTTTACTAAATGCTTTTGTAGGTGGTGCCTTCTCCAAGGCTTCTATTTTTGCATTAGGTATCATGCCTTATATTTCTGCATCCATCTTTATGCAATTGATGACCATTCTTGTTCCTCAAATGGCAAAGATTCAAAAAGAAGGTGAGAGCGGAAGAAAGAAAATAAACCAATGGACCCGTTACCTTACTGTAATTGTTACTGCCTTTCAGGCAGCGGCTTACATTGGATACTTAAACAGCCCCGGCATTGCCGAAGCGTTGATTCCTGCTTATGGCAGATTCTTCTGGGTTTCTACAGTAGTTATTCTTACTGTGGGTACTTTATTTGTAATGTGGCTCGGCGAAAAAATTACCGATAAAGGTTTAGGAAATGGTACTTCTATAATCATTATGATTGGTATCCTTGCACGTCTTCCACACTCCTTTATGGAAGAGTGGACATCAAGATTAGCTGGTAATGGAGCAGGTGGTTTGTTGATTATGTTGGTAGAGATCGTATTCCTGATAGCTGTTATCATGGGTTTGATCATGCTGGTACAAGGCACAAGAAAAGTTCCTGTACAGTACGCCAAACAAATTGTAGGCAATCGCCAGTTAGGCGGAGCCCGCAACTTCTTACCATTAAAAGTAAATGCTGCAGGCGTAATGCCAATCATTTTTGCACAGGCAATATTATTTTTGCCTACCATATTTACTGGTTTTACCGGAGAGGGCTGGGCTAAGTATTTTACTGATCATACCAATATTGTTTACATGATTGTGTATTCAATTTGTGTAATAGCTTTCACTTTCCTGTACACTGCTTTAATTTTTAATCCTAAGCAAATGGCAGATGAGTTAAAGAGAAATAATGGTTTTATTCCGGGAGTAAAACCTGGGCAACCAACCGCTGATTATATTGGTACTATAATGGATAGAATTACTTTACCGGGTGCAGTTTTGCTTGCGTTTGTAGGTATCCTGCCAGGTATTTTCCAACTGGTTTTTGGAATGCAACCAAATTTTGCAACCTTCTTTGGTGGTACTTCATTACTTATCATGGTAGGTGTAATTCTGGATACACTGCAGCAAATAGAAACTCAGTTGCTAATGCGTCAATATGATGGATTAATGAGCAGCGGAAGAATTCAGGGAAGACAGCAGACTGTTACTCAGGGTATCTAAGTTTAGAAAAATAAAAAGAGAAATATATTTACAAACCCTGACGATAACATCGTTAGGGTTTGTTGTAAAATAAAGTTTACGATGATCATTTACAAAACAAAAGAGGAGATAGAAATCATGCGGCATAGTTGCCTGATGGTAGGTAAAACGCATGCTGTGCTGGCTAAGATACTAAAGCCCGGTATCAGCACTTTGGCATTGAATGATTTAGCGGAGGAATTTATAAGAGACAATGGAGGTGTTCCGTCGTTTAAAAACTATGGCGGAACTTACCCATTCGCAACTTGTATTTCGCTGAACGATGCGGTGGTTCATGGGTTTCCTACTAAAGATGTTTTAAAAGAGGGTGATATTGTTTCACTGGATATTGGTGTTTACAAAAATGGTTTTCATGGCGACAGCGCTTATACGTACGCAATAGGAGAAATTTCTGACGAATTAAAAATGTTGTTGAAAGTAACCAAAGAATCGCTTTACAAAGGCATTGAAAAAGCAAGGGCCGGTAACAGGGTAGGGGATATTGCATATGCAATACAGGAACATACAGAAAAAAAACATGGCTATGGTGTAGTAAGAGATTTGGTGGGTCATGGCCTTGGGCGCAGTATGCACGAAGAACCTCAGGTGCCCAACTATGGTAAGAGGGGCACACTTGCAAAATTAAAACCCGGTATGGTACTGGCCATTGAGCCTATGATAAATCTTGGCGTAAAAGAAGTGTACCAGGATGAGGATGGATGGACCATTCGTACCAATGATAAGAAGGCTTCTGCTCATTTTGAACATGATGTGTGCATTACGAAGGGAGCGCCAGATATACTTTCTTCTTTTGTAGAAATTGAAGAAGCAGAAAAAGCAAATCAAAATCTTACCTGGAGTTTTGATTAGGCTTGGCGAAAAAAGAAAAATGAAATTTAAAACGGGCAAAAACGAAAACTACAGAAGTTAATTTCTTTTGACTCCTTTGACATTTGTCTAATTGACTCAAAAAAATATCATGCAAAAAAAGCTGGTGGTTATAGGTGGCGGAGCAGCAGGTTTTTTTTGTGCAGTAAATGCTGCAAGGCTGCATCCACAATTGCAGGTTATTCTCCTGGAAAAATCTTCCAAACTTTTAAGTAAAGTAAAAGTAAGCGGCGGTGGACGCTGCAATGTAACCCATGCCTGTTTTAATATCTCAGACATGATTAAAAAATATCCGAGAGGGGCCAGCTTTTTAAAGAAAGGCTTTCAACATTTTTTTACCACAGATACTATTCAATGGTTTCAGGAAAGAGGGGTACAACTAAAAACTGAAGCAGATGGACGCATGTTTCCCGCCAGCAATACTTCTCAAACTATTGTTGATTGCCTTGTAAATGAAGCCTCCAGGTATAAGGTAGAAGTGAGGATGCAGGCTGATGTAAAAGAGATCAGAATTGACAGCACAGGAAATGGGGAGAGGTTTACACTTACATTGGCAGATCAAAAATCTATCCCGGCAGATTACCTCTGCATTGCTAGTGGTGGCTATCCTAAGTCGGCGCAGTTTGAGTGGCTTACAAAAATTGGCCATACTATTCAATCTCCCGTACCATCTCTTTTTACTTTTAATATTCCGCAAAATCCCATAACACAACTCATGGGTATAAGCTTAGAAAATGCAACAGTTAAAATAGCAGGAAGCAAATTGCAACAGTCGGGGCCCATGCTTATTACACACTGGGGTTTAAGTGGCCCGGCTGTTTTAAAATTATCGGCATGGGGTGCAAGAGAACTGGCTGATAAAAATTATCATTTTACCATTCAGGTAAACTGGTTGCCTGGGTTTAATGAAAACAGCCTTAAAGATAAAATTCAACAGGTGAGGTTTGATATTGCTTCACAAAAAATCATCAACAGAAATCCTTTTGGTATTCCATCAAGGCTGTGGGAATATTTCTTACAACAGTGTGGCATAGACGCAAATATCCGTTGGGCAGACCTTCCGGCCAGGGAACAAAATAAGCTCATAAAAATTTTATGTGCGCAGGAACTGGAGGTAAAAGGAAAAACGACTTTTAAAGAAGAATTTGTAACAGCAGGGGGTATACAGTTATCAGAAATAGATGCCAATACCCTGCAAAGTAAATTTATTCCTAACCTGTTTTTTGCAGGAGAAGTAATAGACGTGGACGGCGTTACCGGAGGATTTAATTTTCAAAATGCGTGGACTACAGGGTGGATTGCGGCAAAAAATATTTTAAGTTAGTTAATTTATATTCACTCAATGGTTTCCCTGTTATCGTTTATTAAATTTGCATGAAATTTCTTTTTAAGAGATAAATTTAAAAAACCAGCAACCAGAAACGAGCCACCAGAAACGAGCCACGAGAAACGAGCAAAGAGAAACGAGCAACGAGCAACGAGAAACGAGAATCCAGTTCTCCCATATTTCAATTATCTTTCCACCCTCAATGAAGAAATTAGACAGATACATACTAACTGGATTTTTAAGTACCTTTTTCTTCAGTTTAATATTATTGACAGTAGTGGTGGTGGTGGTGGATATCAGCGAGCATACAGATGATTTTGTAAAGTCTAAACTTCCGGTATGGCGCATAATTACCGATTATTATTTTGGCTTTATCCCCCGCATTGATGCGATGCTTTTCCCTCTTTTTGTATTTATAGCAGTGATATTTTTTACTTCCAAAATGGCAGGAAGATCGGAGGTAATTGCCATATTAAGTAGTGGTGTAAGTTACCACAGATTTATGTTTCCATTTGTTGTGGGAGGTTTTTTATTGTCTGCGATGCTTTGGGGAGGTTATCAATACGTCGTTCCAAAGGCTAATTTGATTTGGGGTAATTTTGAAAAAAATTATGTAGATGTAAATAAAGGTGTAGCTAACGTAAACTCAAGTTATAAGCAGCATATTTATTTCAGGTTAGATGCTAATTCATATGTAGGCATAAGAGGTTACGATACTGTTTCCAAAACGGGGATAGGACTATTTATTCAAAAGTTTAAAAACAATCAGTTAGTTTATAATTTACGCAGTCCTAATTTTAGCTGGGATACCGCAGCCAAAAAATGGAGCATGCCATTAGTAACAGAACGTTTCTTTTTTGAAAAATCAGAGATTGTGAAGAAGCATGAAAATGTGCTGATGAATTATAATTTCAAGCCTATTGATTTGCGTAAGGATGAGTACCTTAAAGACCAGATGTCAACTCCGGAGCTTGATCAATTTATTTCAATGGAAAAAATGCGTCAGTCAGAATCATTGAGCAGCTTGCTTGTAGAGCGATATAACCGGGATGCTGTACCTGTTTCTGTTCTCATATTAACTATTATTGGTGTTTCATTGGCATCCAGAAAAGTGCGTGGAGGCAGCGGAATGCACCTGGCTATTGGAATTATATTATGTGTTGTGTATATATTATTTAGCAGGATAAGTGTAGTATTTGCAACCAAGGGTAGTTTTTCTCCATGGCTTGCCTCATGGACTCCTAATATTATTTATGGGTTTATTGCATTTTATCTTTATAAGAAAGCACCCAAATAATGAATGTTATTTAATGCCAAACTTTCTATTAAAACTTTTGTTTAACAGTTTTAGTCATCGTAATTTTAAGCGGTTATAAAATTGTACTTCATTTTCGGTCATCGCAGAAATTTCATTTGCCAAAAAAAGGATTTTAAAAAGATCATTTAATTGTTTTTTGGCACTTTATAAATTGTAGTACTACGCATTGCTTTAACAGTTAACGCCCTTTTACAGACGATATCAATTATTTTCAATCATATAATATGGACAATATAAAAGATAAGTTTAAGCAAAAAGCAGACATAGTTACTGCAGAAATCAAGGCACTTTTAAAAGAACATGGAGATAAAAAAATTGGTGAAGTTACCTTATCTCAGGTATACCAGGGTATGCGTGGTATTACTGGGCTGGTTACCGAAACATCCCTGCTGGATGCGCAGGATGGTATCCGGTTCAGGGGATATTCTATTCCTGAGTTACAGAAAAATTTACCAAAAGCACCGGGTGGTTCTGAACCCCTGCCCGAAGGTTTATTTCTTTTAATGCTATTGGGTGGAGAACTGCCAACCGATGCAGATGTGCAGCACCTTACCAGTGTTTGGCAGCGTAGAAGTCATGTGCCCAATCATGTATTTGCCACTATCGAAGCATTACCTGTTTCTACCCATCCTATGACACAATTTGTTGTTGCCATCATGGCATTGCAAACAGAAAGTGAGTTTGCAAAAAACTATGCAAACGGTATGAATAAAAAAGATTACTGGGATGCGTCATTTGATGATTCTATGGATCTGATTGCACGGCTACCTCGTATTGCTGCCTATATTTATCGCCGTAAGTATAAACAGGGAGAACATATTCAACCCAATGGGTTACTTGACTGGGCTGGAAATTTTGCACACATGATGGGTTATGATGATGAAGGATTTAAAGAGTTGATGCGTTTATATATGACCATTCATGCCGATCATGAAGGTGGTAACGTTAGTGCACATACCACCCACCTGGTTGGGTCTGCATTAAGTGATCCTTACCTGAGTTTTGCCGCCGGTATGAACGGCCTTGCAGGCCCATTGCATGGCCTGGCCAACCAGGAAGTAATAAAGTGGATATATGAATTAAGGGAACAATTGGGAAGTGATTTACCTACCAAAGACCAGATAGCAGAATATGTAAAGAAAACTTTAAGCGAGGGCAAAGTTGTACCTGGCTATGGCCATGCGGTATTGCGTAAAACCGATCCCCGCTTTACGGCACAAATGGAGTTTGGTAAAAAACACATGCCCGACGATACACTGGTGCAAACTGTTTGGAATGTGTATGAAACAGTTCCACCCATATTAAGCACAATAGGAAAAATTAAAAATCCATGGCCCAATATAGATGCCCACAGTGGTGCATTGCTGGTGCATTATGGAATGGTAGAATATGAATTTTATACAGTGTTGTTTGGTGTATCAAGGGCATTGGGTGTAATGGCCAGCCTTTGCTGGGACAGGGCCCTTGGCCTGCCGCTGGAAAGGCCAAAATCTATAACTACCGATTCAGTAAAACTGTGGCTTGAAGGAAAAGGAAATATTTGGGGAGATTAATTCTTTAAAACATATTTAAAATTGTAAATGCCTTGTATTTTCAAGGCATTTTTTATACAAATTATGTATAGAGTAAGATTATAATAATGATTTTAAATTTTAATGTACACAAAAAAAAAGAGGGTCTAAATAAAAATAAAGTCCCGATTTAAATTCCAATATCCTATGAAAAACCAATAATGGATAATCATTTATTATGCCAACCGGTTTTATACTGCAATGATGATACAAGATTGCAATTAAATATACAAATGGGGATTAGTACCATATGTGTTGCTGAAATAATTGCCCATCTATGTTATGGGGATTTTTAATAATTATTTGCACTTACATTAAGAGCCATTAGTGATATCTAAGAAAACATAGAAGTGGTATGCCACATCTGTCTTTTTAAAATATAAAATTGATTTTGCTGCAATAGCAGTTGCGATTATATTTGCAGTCCTAATTTGAGGTTGAGCTCAGTTGGCTGGAGCGTCCCGAAATGGTTCGGGAAGGTCTTTAGTTCTTTTAAAAATTATGGGGGGTTAGCTCAGTTGGCTAGAGCGCTTGCATGGCATGCAAGAGGTCGTCGGTTCGACCCCGATACTCTCCACAAAATCCTGCTTCGGCAGGATTTTTTCGTTAAAGGATTTTCTAAAAATGCAGCAGAAGAAGGAGACATAATAGCTCAGTAGGCAAGACTGTTCCTGTAACATTCCTAAAGGTGATTCTCAAAAGGGCTTTCTGGCTCCATCGGAGCCACAGCTTTGTAGTAATAGAATAAATAGAACGAGCCTGCTCCGTAGGAGCAGCACCTCAGGAATGCCTGTATATAAAAGTGGCGTTCTTAAAGGAATGCAATACATTTTTAAGCTTATGGTTCTACAAACCTGCCCGTACTGAGCACTGGATTCGCGGTCGTATCTTTTAACGCAGCTTGATGAACGGCCGCATTAAATACTTTCAATAAAATAAAACTCTTTTAAACTTTGATGTCTATGCGAAAGCATTTGGGAAGGTCGTCGGTTCTACCCCGATACTCTTCACAAAATTATCTTTCGGCAGGATTTTTTCTTTTTTACATCATAAAATTTCACTTGGCTGGAGCGTCCCGATAGCATTCCGCATAGTCGTCGGTTCTACCCCGATACGATCAAAAAAAGAAAGCTGGCCATTGATTGGTCTGCTGCTAAAAATTAAAAGAGCCATATTAGCTGAAAAAATAGAAGCTTTCTAAAGGATTTTCGCCACTTCAATTTTTATTTAAGTCTGCATGATACACAGACTCATTGCAGATTTGGTAGTATTTCATGGTTAACTTATAGGCAAAAAAGAAGGGCTAACTGTAAAGACAGTGCCCCGTTTTTAATCCGTACCCTATGAAAACTTTTTTCAAGTTAGATATTAATTAATTCATTAACAAATTTTTTATTTATTAATGAATAATCTGTTCACTTAGCCTAATCAAACCGGATCCAGTCCAATTTAAGATTAGCTGATCTTACCAGTACTTTTACTTTATTATTCCCTTTTTTCAATTTAAAATTTCCCAGGTTTGTTTCGGTCCACCCATTATTGTTTACCGTAGTGTTTATTTTTTTATTATTGATCCACATAGTTAATTGAGCCGGTAAATTACTGGCGGATGCCCTTATTTTTAACGGATGTTTATGGTTGTTTAAACTTTCAAAATGATAAACCACCCATTCCGTTTTTTGAAGTTCGATGGATTGCTCTGACCAAAATTGATCTTTATCCTTGCTGTCGGACAGTATTTTTACCGGTTCATTTATCCTGTAAAATGCAGATTTTTTTGCACTGTCTAATACAAAATAAGAACGGTTAAAACCGTCAAACCCATAATTTTCAGCTTCAATTTTTGCGGGTACCCTTGTTAATATAGCATTCGTAACATCTTCAAAATATTTGCAGTTGGATATTTTTATATTTTCAAGTAATTGGTTGAAAGCGATCTGGGCAATCAGTGCATCCGGCTTTGTGCCACCCCTTGTATAGGCTGCTATTAAATCCCAGTTGTCGGGTTTATTGATGGAATAGGGCGTATTTTCAGTTTCCATTTTTTTCCATGGCCAAAAAGAAAAACCAATATTATTTGCTGCAAAATATTGGGAAGTGGCCCAGTAAATAGCATTGCCCTTTTCGCCTGTTTCTCCCACCCAAATGGGTGTATTTAATACCTCCCGCTTTTTAATATATTCATCTATACTATTTAAATTGTCTGGCTTGTTCCAGCAATAATAATGAAACTGGTAAAAAACATTTTTATCAAAAGGTTTATCAAAAAGAGACCAGTCGTTTGACCAGTTGAAACCTTCCAGGGTAATCATATGCTTTTGATCTATTTTACGTATTTCGGTAGTTATCCGCTGATAAAGTGGCACCAATAAATGCTTGTATTTACTGGCAGCACCGGTTCCTGTTGGCAATGGTTCGTTCAATAAATCATATGCAGCAACAGTTGGTTCGTTCTTATATTTTTGTGCAATTTTAACCCAAAGATCTACCAGTTGATCCTGGTATTTTTTTTCTATAAAAAGTTCCGGGATATCATTTGGGCTATCATCAATATTAGCACCTGTTTGTCCGCCCGGCGCACCGTGCATATCTATAATAACATATAGTTTATATTTTGTGCACCAGGAAACAAGGGAATCCATTAATTTAAATCCCTCCTCTACATAAACCGGACTGGCTCCTTCGGTTAAAAACAATCTTGAATTTAATGCAGGCCTAACAGAATTAAAACCCAGTTCAGCAATTCGTTTTATATCTGCCTCCGTAATATAGTTTTGCCTGAATACTTTCCAAAAGGCAGCAGCTTTTTCATTGCCAATTAAATCAGCCACTACTTTTTCTATCTTTCGGGGTCGGTCGCCCAAGCCGCCAAATTTCCACATATATCCCTCGGGTAAAAGCCAGTTGCCCAGGCCTACTCCTTTTAAATAAATTTTATTGCCGGCTTCATTTACAATATCCTGGCTGGAAGTATGTAAAAAGGTTAGGCTCTTTTCTTGCTTATTTTGTGCAAAAGAAAAATACCCACTGAGGATCGTTACAATTAAAATACTGATTTTTTTCATCTCTTTATTTTTCTGAAAATTTATTCCTGCGGATACATGTCAAAGTAAATATATGCAGTGTTGGTTCCTTTAATCTGCAGCCAAATTACTGATAGTCTTTCAAAACTGATTAAGCACATTCAGAAGCAGGCATTAAAATTACAGATTAATAGTGCTATCCTAAATTAATCAATGAAGTACTTACAAAGTAATAAACCTTTTATTACCATACCATAATGAGGTATTGTATTTTAAAATCACACTTTATATTTTTACCTGATTCATTAAAATACTTTTATGAAATTGATAATCGCAAAATGTTTGGGTTTAATTTTTTACTGTTTTATTTGTATACGGGGTATAGCCCAGGATGCTACAGAATTTCCCAAAGGGTTTGTTATGCACGCCAAACTGCACAATGGAATGATAACTAATTTTCATCGTGGTGCCGATTTATATGTCGGCGGATTTCAGTTAGTTCCACAGGTAACGGTGCTGCCAGGCAAATTAAGAATGGGTATTATTGCAGGAGGTTTTTATGCAGGCAAAACTTTAGAAGGCCAGTTTGGTCCCACGCTTTCTGTAAAATTAAAAACGTTTAATGCAGGTCCTTTTGGAAGCGCTGCCAATGTTCATCTCTCTGCAGATCATATCTGGGGTACCAATAAACAGAAACTTGCAGGGGGAGGTATCCATGTAGACTTACTGAATAAACTGGTACTTGGGCTTACTGCTCACCGGGATTATGAATGGAATACCTGGTGGCTGCAAACAGCATTAGGGCTTCGCATCAGTAAGATCAAAAAAACAAAAGAACCTTTTAACGAATAAAAATAATACAAAAATGAACAGAGCATTGGTAATAAGTGGCGGAGGTTCTAAAGGAGCTTTTGCAGTGGGTGTTATAAAACGGTTATTAAAAGAATATCCGCTGCTTGATTTTGATAGCTATGTTGGCACCAGCACCGGTTCGCTCATTGCGCCATTGGCCGCAATGGGTGCCTACGATTTGCTGGAAGAATTATATACTACCATTAAAACAGAAAATATCATTAAAAAAAGCAACCTCGGCGACCGGTTGAACCAACATTCTATATTTGATGCCAACCCTTTGTGGAATTTAATAGAACAGTATTACAATGATGATAATTATGACATCTTAATGGAGTCGGGCAAAAAAATATATTTAACCACCACCTGCCTGCAAACAAGCGAACTGGTTGTTTTTACCAATAACGCCAACCCTGCACTTTCAAAACATTATGAAATAAAAACACTTTTAGATGCAGATCATTTTCGCAAAGCTGTAATGGCTTCTGCATGCCAGCCTGTTTTTATGCCACCCATTAAAGTAAATTTAAAAGTTGCCGGAGAGCCAAATCCACATTACCAGTTTGTAGATGGTGGCGTAAGAGAATATGCAGGGTTACAAATGGCTATTGATAATGGGGCAAAAGAAATTTTTACCATTCTTTTATCTACCGGGCAAAAAGTAGTGGTGGATGCTGAGTTCAAAACCATCTTTCCTATCCTGCAACAAACCATTGATATTTTTACAGAAGATGTTGGCAAAAACGATTTGATTGTTCCCGGTCAATACAATGAAGCCTTGCAATATATTGATGCGGTAAAACGCAAAATGAAAAGTGCAGGAATTGATCCTGCGCAGGTAGATAACTATTTTAGAGTAGCAGGAAATGACAATCCATTTGAAGATAAGATGCCCCTAAAATTATTCACTTTCAGGCCGGATAAACCCCTGGGTGGCGGCCCAGGCGGATTAACTTTTGATAGCGCAGAAATGAAAAAAATGATTGCAGCCGGGCAAAAAGTAAGCAATGATTTTATTGCGTCTTTAGATCCCGGTGATATCACCTGGGCATAGTT
>JBBRFX010000056.1:0-21593 GCA_038241275.1 Chitinophagales bacterium | reverse complement strand
TTGGGGAGGTGGAGGGTTTTGTGGTGGATGAGGAAGTGAGAGAACTTGAATTTTTAATGGCAGATCCGGTAGTGAGGGTTATAACAAATGAGATAAAAAAATCTGCAAGGGGCAGGATGAAACTAAGCGATATGGATATGCTCGTGCACCTGGTAGATGTGCCTGAAGATGAAATATTATTTCAAAAAAGATATTATGGCATTAGTGAAGTATCCAATATGTTTAAGGTAAATATTTCGCTGGTGCGTTTTTGGGAAAACGAATTTGATATTTTGAAGCCTAAAAAAAATGGCAAAGGTGATCGCTTATTTCGGCCGGAAGATATTAAGAACCTGCAACTGATCTATCACTTATTAAGAGAAAAAAAATATACCATTGACGGGGCCAAAGATTTTTTAAAGAAGAACAAAAAGACCGACGAAACGTTTGAATTGATAGACACTTTAAAAAAGACAAAAGCATTTTTACTTGACCTAAAAGCAAATTTATAATTAAGCTATGAAAAAAGTTTTATTAGCTATCCTGCTCATTGGATTAATGAGCGAGGCTATTGCTCAAAGTCCTTACGTTTCCTTTACAGATAAAAATCATTCGGAGCAACATATACTTAACGGTATCATTACCAAATATGCCTTGCAGAATGATTCTACTTATAAATGGTATAATAGCAGCCAGAGCAGCTATACTCCGGCAGAGGCTGTTGTGACTGCTATGCAGGCATCTATAGGAAAAGTGCAACTTGTATTGTTTGGTGGTACCTGGTGCGAAGACACACAGTTTATACTTCCCAAGTTTTTTAAGTTACAGGAGCAAAGTGGTTTTCCGGATGCAGCTATTAGTTTTTTTGCAGCAGACCGCAATAAAAAAACGATTGGAGGCATTGCAGACGCATTTAAAATAACCAATGTGCCTACCATTATTGTGATGAAGGATGGCAAAGAAATTGGCCGTGTGGTAGAGTATGGCAAAACGGGGCAATGGGATAAAGAGCTTGCGGAATTACTTAAATAAAATGAAATTTTTTTGCTGGTGCCGGTGCGGTGCCGGTGCGGACGGGGACCGTCCGACCGAGTGTAATGGGATAAAGAGCTTGCGGAGTTGCTTAAATAAAATGGAATTTTTTTGCTGGTGCCGGTGCGATGCCGGTGCGGACGGGGACCGTCCGACCGAGTGTGAAAAAATTATAAAATCGGCCTGCTTTTAGGCGCTTCTGCATCGGGGCTAAAAATATTAATATTGTTGCCAGCCGAAGCCAGATCCATTTTCTCCTGCTCTATCAGCAACATCAGCTCCAGGTTAATCTCCTGCTTTAATTGATTAAATGCATCCATTGAGATAGATGGAGTAAAATATTCCAGCGTGATAGTGATACCAGCCTTGCTGTAATCTGTAAGAAATATAGAAAAATGTAAAACGGATTGCTGCTTTTTATTCATCAGCAAATTTGTTTTGTTAAGAAAGTCCTGTGCTTCTGTAACTTTTGTTTTATCAGAAAATTCCAATTTTATTTCTGCTCTCCGTTCGGTTCTCATGCTCCAGTTATCTACCACACTATCTACCATTTGTTTGTTAGGTACGGTAATCAATGTTTTTTCGGCCGTACGGATGCGGGTGCTGCGCAAACCGATGCGTTCTACTGTGCCTGTTACCGCATTCACTTTTAAAGTATCTCCTACAAAAAAAGGCTTATCAAAAAATATGATGAAAGAAGCAATCAGGTTCTCTAAACTTTCTCTTGCAGAAAGTGCCAGGGCTGCACCCACAATACTAAGCCCGGTGAGCAGGTTGCCAATATTTTGATTGAAGGCTGCTTTTAAAATAAGTAATAGCGCCACTATGCCTAAAATAACTTTTATAAAATCCCGAAAAAAAACAACGAGCTGGTCATCTGATTTATCCTGTGTAATTTTTGCCCTATGACCTAAAATCAATGATACAAAATCTATCACACTAAATAAAAGCCTGAAAAAACTATAAATAAGAATGCTTACTGCTATTTTTTCCAAAATGATATCAAAAGGGATTTTGTAAATCTTAAACTGCCAGGCATGTGGGTAATTTAATTTACTGAGCGAAAAAATAGTAATTATAACAATAATAAACCAGCTAAGCGGCTTTAGAAACATTACAGAAAACTGTTTGATGTCCATTGTTTTCCATGCACGGTTGATGAGTGCATAGGAAAGCGAAGCAGCATAATGAGATAATATTTTTTTGAACAATCCTACCAGCAGGATGATACCGGCTACAATGAGCAGGTTCTGTATGCTGTTGTCTAAAATTTTATCATGTAAAAAATCCATGGTGCTTGCTTTTGTAATTACTGAACAGTATAAATTTCTATACCCTCTTTTTTGAGCAGGTAAATTTTACCATTCATTGCCTTGATGCTGTTGTAACCTTTAAAAAAGGCAGGCAAAGTATATGTTTTAAGATTAAGTGATTGCAGTTCGTAACTAAAATATTTTTTGCCATAAAATCCGGAGAGGCGGTTTGCGTTTATGCTCACATTTTCCCAATTAAAAAAAGAAAGGTTGTTCTTAAAAGTGCCGTAATAATCAAAAATGTAAAAACCTTTTTTGGCATCATAGAGGTAAACAAAGTTGCTGTTATCTATAATAATTCCAGGCGATGGCACATCATCCATTATCAGTCTCCAGTCAGTTGTTTCCTGTAAGGTTATACCCTGTTCATCTATTTTTTTCAGCTTAAGATTCTGCTCATCAAAGAGCCAGATATTATTGTCGTATGAAGTGGCAATGGCTTTTACACTAAATATATTTTGCTGGCGAAAGTTGATACTGTTGCGTTGGCTCAGTAACCGGTCAAGAATTACAACGGTAGCATAATTTTTATAATAGAGCAATACTTTAAGCGGATTGGTTACATCTATAAGTGTAGGGTTGCCATATTTTTTTACATCATTAAAAACAGCCATGGAGTCGCCATTGGCATTTAGTTTTTTTAGCTGGTTGCCGGCAGTAACCAGGTACAAATTATTTAATATATCTACTTCCATAAAAAGATAATCACCGGCAATGGTTTTCTCAAGCCGAAAGCTATCATTAGATGCAGGCGCAGATATTACCTCGGGCTGCACAGCAGGATTGGTTTGAGCACAACTGTTTAAACAGGCACTGCAAAAAACACATAAAAAGTATAGTGATAATTTTTTCAATATTTAGGCTTCTTTATAATACTGCAAAGTAAGCGTATCGCCATCAAACACTGCATAGCTGTTATATTTGATCCATTCGCCCAGGTTAATATAACGGCTGATACCCTTTAGTTCCACATCAATGGGCAGGTGCCTGTGTCCGAATATAAAATAGTCATAATGTTCTTTTTGCAATATTTCTTTACTGTAAATAATGAGCCATTCATTTTCTTCGCCTAAAAACTTTTCATCTACCTGGCCTGTTTGTGCCCTGCTTTTTTTGCTGAAATAATTGGCCAGGCCTATACCAAAGTAGGGAGGTAATATTCCAAACAACCATTGACAGGCAGGATTACGAAAAACCGTTTTCATCATTTTATATCCTTTGTCTCCGGGCCCAAGCCCATCTCCATGGCCTATCAGAAATTTTTTATTGTTAAAAACAAATGTCTTTGGTTCAAAATAAACAGGAATATTGAGTTCAGATTGAAAATAATTTTTCATCCACATATCATGATTGCCCACAAAAAAATGAATGGCTATTCCACTGTCTGTAAGTTCTGCCAGCTTGCCCAGGATGCGCACATAACCTTTGGGTACTACGGTGCTATATTCGAACCAAAAATCAAATAGGTCGCCTACAATAAAAATAGTGGCTGCATCTGCTTTAGCGGCATCTAAAAAACGACAGATTCTTTTTTCACGTACCAGGCTGCTTGCTGCATCAGGAGCGCCCAGGTGAAAATCAGAGAGAAAATATATTTTTTTTGAGATTGAATTCATTCAAAATTTAGGGTTTGTTTTTATCCTGCATATACCGGAACACATCACCGGTTTCTATTACCGGCATGCCTTCTACACTTTGGTTATACCAGTAAATCCAGGCTTTGTCGGCAACAGCATGTTGATAAACATCTACAATTGCTTTTCTGTATAAAGGCACTTCACCGCTTTCTACATTGATGCCTTCATAATCGTCCAGTTGTGCCATAGCCCATGAAAATTCCTGCGCATTGTTTACTTCATATAATTCTCCTGTAATAAAATGGTCATCATTGGTGGGGAGTGCCACAGGGAATTCTCCTTTGTCGAAAAATTGTCCTTTTACAACAGCTTCGCCCAGTAAATGAAAATACTGGGTAAGGTAATTATAGATTGGATTGCGAAAGCCGCTTCGCAACGATCCGTATACAAATAATTTAAAAGTGGAGTTGTTCATAATCTTACATTTCTTCTTTTGAAATACCAGCCTGTTTTAGAATACTTAAGAATGTGCCGGTTGGGATATCTTTTTTACCATGCATGGGTTCTACAATTGTTTTACGTAAATGGGGATGAAATAAAATATGATGGCTGCCGGAAATTCTTTTCAAAATATATCCTTTTGATTCAGGTAATCTTATTAAATATTGCGGACTTTGGTTCATGAAACAAATGTAAAAGCAAAAGAAAGAAACAGGCAGCCCATAAAATCATTTTATGAAAACAAGCTGAACGTTAAGCAGATAACTGAAGAGAATATTCTAATGTTTCATTATCATCCGGCACCGGTTCTCCCTCCTCTTTTAAAACCTCGATATAGCCTGTTATAGCATCTCTCACCATTTCCAGCGCATGATCAATATTTTCTCCCCATGTAATACAACCGGGAAGACCCGTCACTATTGCAGTGTAAGCGCCATCCGGTTCTTTACGTAAAACAATTCTATTGTGTTTTTAAGGAATTCATCATTTCAAATATACGGCTTTTTATGGCTGGTCATCTACCAAAAAACAATAAACTTCTTTGGGGCCATGCACGCCGGTAACCAAAGTTTTTTCTATGTCTGCTGTGCGGCTGGGGCCCGTGGCAAAAGTTATAAACGATGGAAAAGCCCCCTTGTATTTTTCTTTTAAAAATACCAAAGCGTCTTTAATATCAAAAACCAATTGGCTATTGTAAGCAACACATATATGAATGGGTGCGTATACACTACTGGTGCGGCCTGTTTGTTGTGCAGCGCTTAATACCATACTGCCTGTGCGGGCCACCAGGTATTCGCAACCGGTAATGGATACTTCGCAATTGGCAAGGTCTTCAAAAGGTTGAATGGAAAGCTGCTGCAGTATGGGTTGAAATGCGGCTTCCCTGCAGTAGATCTTCGTCCAGCCATGCTGCTGAATTAATGTGGCCAGTTGTGCCAGCAACTCCGTTTCATTTACACTATACACAAACTTGCCCTGCAGTTTTGTAAACTCTTCGGCAAAAACAATTGCATCCTCCTCCTGTGACGGCTTATATACAGTTTGCGTTCCTTCGCTGTTGGGAAAAGGTAAAGGCACTGGATTACTCAGTGCCTTTCTTATTTTTTTTAAAATATTTTCTTTTGATGATGATGCTGCTGCCATCTTATTTTTTTAAATAGAAGGAGGATTCTTCAACTCTTCCGGTATGGTTAAAGAAGGTTCTTCACTTACAATATCCTCTGGCTCTATCTCAAGTATTTTTTTCTCTTCAAACGGACGTTTGCCAATTAATGCTTCTACATCACTTTTAAACAATACTTCTTTAACCAGTAATTCTTTTGCCAGTAATTCTACATCTCCTCTTTTTTCAACCAATAGGTTTTTGGTTTTGATATAGGCACTGTCTATTAATTTTCTTACTTCTTCATCTATCATTTTACCGGTTTCCTCGCTATAAGGCTTGGTAAAATAATTTTCCTGCTGAGGGTCGAAGAAGCTTATATTACCTATCTTTTCATTCATACCATAAGTGGTAATCATGCTGTAAGCAATTTTTGTGATTTGCTGCAAATCATTGCTGGCACCTGTACTTATTTTGCCAAAGAAAATATCCTCACTGGCCCTGCCACCCAGGGTCATACATATCTGGTCTATCAACTGATCTGTATTATATAGGTATTGTTCTTTTGGTGTGTACTGTGCATATCCCAACGCTGCGGTACCTCTTGGCACAATGGTAACTTTTAATAACGGGTATGCGTGCTCTAAGTACCAGCCACATATAGCGTGGCCAGCTTCATGGTAAGCGATGATTTCTTTTTCTTCGGGAGAAATAATTTTATTCTTTTTTTCCAATCCACCAATCACCCTGTCTATCGCATCCTGAAAGTCGCTCATATCTACCGCATTTTTGTTCTTTCTTGCAGCAATCAATGCAGCTTCATTACACACATTGGCAATATCTGCACCGGCAAAACCCGGTGTTTGTTCAGCCAGTTTATGAATATCCAGTTTTGTAGAAATTTTAATGGGCATCAGGTGCACTTTAAAAATCGCTTCACGACCTACAAGATCAGGACGGTCAATAGTGATCTGTCTGTCAAAACGGCCCGGACGTAACAATGCGGTGTCCAGTACATCTGGTCTGTTGGTAGCTGCCAGGATGATAATACCAAGATCGGTACCAAATCCATCCATTTCTACCAGCAACTGGTTAAGTGTATTTTCTCTCTCATCATTGCTCATCATCACATTTTTACCCCTTGCACGGCCAATAGCATCTATCTCATCAATAAAAATGATACAAGGAGCTTTTTCCCTTGCCTGCTTAAATAAATCTCTCACACGACTTGCACCCACACCTACAAACATTTCAACAAAATCACTACCGCTAAGGCTAAAGAAAGGAACCTGCGCTTCGCCGGCTACTGCTTTGGCCAAAAGTGTTTTACCTGTACCCGGAGGGCCAACCAGTAAAGCGCCTTTTGGTATTTTGCCTCCAAGGGCTGTATATTTTTTGGGGTTCTTTAAAAAGTCAACGATTTCCATTACTTCCACTTTGGCTTCATCCAAACCTGCCACATCATGAAAGTTGATATTTACCTTGGTTCCTTTTTCAAATAAAGTGGCCTTGGATTTACCGATATTAAAGATGCCACCCGGCCCGCCACCACCACCCGGCCCGCCAACTTTACGCATCATCATCACAAATAAAAATCCAATTAAAAGAATGGGTAGTAATGTGCTGATAATTTGCCCAAATACTTCGCCTTCGTCGGTATATACCGGCAGAATTTTTTTAATAGTTGGATTTTCTTTGTAAAAAGTGTTTAGCTCAGTATCAAAGGCTTCGTCTTTTACAATGCTGAAATACAGTTGTGGAGTAGCTGTTTTTGTTATATTGGTATATTCAGTTTCATTTAAAAAAGTTTTGTAAAATGAGGCCTTAGCACTCAGACTTTCTTTATTAAGAAACAAACGAACAATCTTTTTATTTCTTACCACTACAAGTCCCGTTTTTTCTTTGGCAGCTTTAGGGTCTTGCGATACATCACCAGATTTTAGTACTTCCTGGTAATGTATAGGATTTATTTCTATGCCTTCGCTGTTTACTTTACCCAAAAGGGTATAAGCAATGATGGATAGAAATATTACGCCATATATCCAATAGACATTGAACTTACTTTTTTTCTTTTCCGGATCCTCACCAGAAGAAGGAATATTATCAGGAGAAATTTTCTTCTTGGGTTTTTGTTGATTCATATCTTGTTGTGCCATACTTTTTGAGTAATTACAGAGTAATATTTATAATTTATTTATCGGGGTGTTCCATTCCTGGGGCATCGCTCCACATTTCTTCCAGTTGATAAAATTTTCTGGGTTCCGGCAACATGATATGAACTACGATGTTTACATAATCTATTAGTATCCATTGTTCGCCCTGCCTGCCTTCATGCTTGTAAGCCACTTCGCCTGTTTTTTCCTTTACGTCAAATTCTACATAATCTGCAATAGCCTTCAACTGAGTAGGGTTGGTAGCTTCGCAAATAATAAAAAAATCTGCTACCGCTTCAGGAATTTTTCTAAGATCAAGACTTATAACATTTCCACCTTTTTTTTCATGAATCGCATGAATAATGGCTTTAAAAATTTTGCTGCTTCTTGTTAGCCGGGTAAGACTGTTTTTTTTTCGACTATTTAATACGTCCAGGTTGTTCAAATGTTTGATTATTTATTTGATAAAAATACATGGGCTATCCCACCTTATTGAAGCTAAAAAACAATTAGCTTGCAAATTAGATCAAAAATACTACTTCTTTTTTTACGTTTACCGCTATAATGGAACAAAGCCGATTATTTAATATTCTTGATAGCGTGGATAGTACCAACAACTATGCCATGGGAAAGGTTCATGAAGGAATGGCTACTCATGGAATGGCCTGGTTTGCACATGCCCAAACAGCAGGTAAAGGACAAAGGGGGAAAGAATGGGTAAGTGAGGCAGGGAAAAACATTGTTTTGAGTATAGTTTTAAAGCCGGCACTGATTTTCAGGAGCCGCCCATTTTATTTTAGTGCACTATTGGCACTGTGCTGCCATGAATTTATAGAAAAAATGACGGGTGAAAAACTATTCATAAAATGGCCCAATGATTTGTACTGGCGTGACAGAAAGGCAGGGGGAGTGTTGATAGAGAATGTGTTTGCAGGTACTGAATGGAAATGGGCAATAGTAGGACTAGGAATAAATGTAAATCAAACTGTATTTAGTGCCGGGGTGCCAAGGGCTGTTACTTTAAGTGAAATAGCAGGGCATGAAAAAGATCCTGTGTTATTGGCCCAACAGCTTCATACTTATATTTTAGAAAAGTATAATGCCATTACAGAAGAAACAATTTATGATTTATTGCCACAATACAATAATGTGTTATATAAAAAAGATGAAGAAGTAAAGCTGAGAAAAAATTTTGCTGTTTTTTCTACTACCATTAAAGCTGTAAATGAAACGGGCCAATTGATAACAGCGGATGTAATGGAAAGGGAGTTTAATTTTGGTGGAGTGGAGTGGATTCTGTAATTACCAGATCACTCATCTTCCGCCAGCCTTGCTTCTACTTCATATTTGTTATGATAATATCCATTTCGGATACTCTCCAGGATATATTTTATCAGAAAGGTAAAAAAGCCATGCTGCTCAAACTGCCGCACATGGCACAACTCATGTTTGAGCCATTGCGTATTTATTAAAAAAACTTCCTTAGTTGTATTGTGCAAATGAATGGTATGACCCAATACCATGGCTACGGATGCAGCATTTAATTTCCATGCGGCAATACGTGCTATCCAACTGTTTTCTTTGAGGATGTAACGAACAGGTATATTATTTTTTTGAATCAATGTCTATCTCCTCCCAGGCCTGCAAAATTTCTTCTGCATGTTGCTTGCTTTTTGGCTTAAGGAATACTTTTTTTATCATTCCCTTTTCATCAATAAGAAAGGTAGTTCTGTGAAGGCCAAGGTATTTTTTACCATATAATTGCTTTTCGCCCCATACACCAAATTTGTCAATGATATTATGATCTGTGTCTGCAATAATGGTAAATGGCAACTCAAATTTTTCCTCAAACTTCTTATGTTTTTTTATATCGTCGGGGCTAATACCTATGATATAGATTCCTTTCTTTTTTAAAGCCGCAAAATTATCCCTGATATTGCAGGCCTGCACCGTGCAGGTGGGGGTATTATCCTGGGGGTAAAAATACAGTACTAATTTTTTCCCTTTAAAATCGGCCATTGAAACCGTAGCTCCGTTTTGATCTTTTCCTTTAAATGCGGGCGCTTTTTTGCCTTCCTGTAAAATTTCCATAATTAATTGTTACCTCGTAAAATTGTACGTTTTTTTTGTAATATTTCCTACCTGGTCCTCCGCTGTAATTACCAGTTCGTGCTGGCCGGGTGGGCAGTGTTCATCAAATTGATAAATAAAATTACGCCCTTTATCATTGCTGAATCTAAGCCATTTTCCATCCAGCAAAGCCGTGAAGTTTTTTATTTCTTCTGTATTATCCGTTACAACAAATAATAACCTGGTTAGTTTAGCCGCATTCATATTGTTATAAAACCCAATGGCTGCTACAGCAGGAGCCGCACTATCTACCATTAACTGAAAATTACCCATTTCTCTGAAAGAAGCTTTATACCATCCATTTTCAAAAATGGCTTTTGTATAATCTTTTTTGGCGCCATAAAACCGGTGCATCACTATCTTTCCTGTATCGGCAGGTAAAAAATCTTCTTTTATTTTTAACGAAAAATAAGTGTGTAACGGAACGGTGGCATTATGTACCTGGTAAACCGGTTTGCCTTTTATATCTTTTGTTTCATTGTATCTAAAATTAAAGGAATCATACAGCGCTGTTTCGCCAAGAAAAAAACGAACCCTTTCATTTTCAAAAATATTAATAAAGCCGGGGTGAAATTGTTTCTGTTCCTGTGCCGGAATTGCTGCTCTTATGGGCGAAGTTCCAGTACTTGTTATATCAAAACGTATGGCAGAAGTATTGCCATTAGGATCTGATACCGTTATTTTAATGGCATGCGTTTTTTCATCTTCAAAATCAATAATACCATTTGTTTTATCTGTTTTGTAAATCGTACTATGATTGCCCGGAAGCCTTGATAAATGCTGCAGATAGGTGCCTCCTGCGGCCCTGAGTTTATAATCTATATGTGCATTCAGGTAACGGGTTTCCTGGTAGCTGATACTGTCTAACTGAAATCCTGCAATAGGATTATTATTGTCATACAACACTGCTTCGTAAATACCATTTTGGTTGGTAGAACCTGAGTATTGGTCGTAAGAAGTAATGGCAAAACTTACTTTTTCTGTATTCACCAAAAGTTTGCCCGAAGCCGGAACGTACACGCCGTTTACTATTTTAAGCGGGTATATTTTTGGGGTTTGTTCATAGGTGCTTTTGCATCTGTCATATACGGCTAAGCGAAGTATTTTGGGTGCAATATTATCTGCAATCGGAAAAGCCATCAGCAACGGGTTTAACACATTATCTGTTTTAGTGTCCCTAATTTCAAAATGTACATGTGGACCCTGCGATCCACCGGTATTACCACTATAAGCAATAACAGACCCTTTGTTTACAGGAAACAAATTTGCAGGTATATCAAGAAACACATTCCATTTTTGCAACAGGTATTGCTGTTCTTTAATATATTTTTCCAGTGCCGGGTAAAATTTATTTAGATGGGCATAGAGGCTGGTTAAGCCATTGGGATGGTTTACATAAATGGCTCTTCCAAATCCCCAGGGCTCTATTTTCACTTTGGCTATATACCCATCTGCAGCAGCATACACCGGTTTGTTTTCCACCTGTTCTGTTCTGCAATCCAAACCCATGTGAAAGTGATTGGGCCTTAGTTCTCCAAAATTGGCCACCAAAGCTATTTTGGCACCAACCGGCCATTGAAAGTATCGCTGAGGATAATTCTTTTTTTCTAAATATTGGGCATTCACCGGTAAACTCAGGCCAGCCAAAAGAGAATATATAAATAAGGAGGTTAAATATTTTGTCATTAATTGATCGTTGATTATAAAATAATCCCACTCAGTTTCCAGTGAAACTACAGGATTCGGTCAAATTTAATATAAAGCTAACGGCTTATAAAACAGTAGATCCTCATATTTGTGATTTCTTCTTTATTTTTTAACAATTTGCAGCGAGATAACATTTTTATAGCCCAAGGATATTTTATAATTTTTTTTACTAAATATGTAGATAATTAAAGGATAACCATAGCAAAATTTGCGACGCTTATTTTTTACCCCTACTTTTGCACGCCGCTCCAACAACGGCTTTTTTTATCATGCCTAAAAATAAT
The DNA here is from genome assembly GCA_038241275.1 of Chitinophagales bacterium. Classification (GTDB taxonomy): domain Bacteria; phylum Bacteroidota; class Bacteroidia; order Chitinophagales; family Chitinophagaceae; genus Ferruginibacter. The sequence continues at coordinate 9,815 of JBBRFX010000056.1, read as the reverse complement.
TCCATTCAATCGGTATTAATAATTGGTTCCGGCCCCATCGTTATTGGCCAGGCTTGCGAGTTTGATTACAGTGGCACACAAGCCGCACGCAGCCTCCAGGAAGAAGGAGTAAAGGTTATACTCATCAACAGCAACCCGGCTACTATTATGACGGATCCAATGATGGCCGACCAGGTGTACCTATTGCCACTTACCGTGGAAAGTATAGAACAGATATTGGAAGAAAATCAAATAGATGCCGTGTTGCCTACTATGGGTGGACAAACAGCATTGAATTTGTGTAAAGATGTAGATGAAATGGGTATTTGGGAGAAATATGGGGTGAAGCTGATTGGTGTAGATATTAAAGCCATTGATAAAGCGGAAGACAGGGAAAAGTTTAGGTTGTGGATGATAGAAATGGGGATACCCGTTTGCGAAGCAAAAATTGCCAACTCGTTTCTGGAAGGAAAAGAATTTGCACAGGAAATAGGTTTTCCATTGGTGTTGCGCCCTTCCTTTACACTGGGTGGTACCGGCGGCGGCATTGTTTTTAAAAAAGAAGAACTGGATGAAGCGCTGAACCGTGCACTTACTGCCAGCCCTATTCATGAAGTGTTGGTAGAAACAGCGGTGTTGGGCTGGAAGGAATTTGAATTGGAACTTTTAAGAGATAGCAATGACAATGTGGTGATCATTTGTGCGGTGGAAAATTTTGATCCCATGGGTGTGCACACCGGGGATAGCATTACCGTTGCACCAGCCATGACGCTGAGCGATACTGCTTACCAACTGATGCGTAATACCGCCATTGATATGATGCGCAACCTGGGCAATTTTGCCGGCGGTTGCAATGTTCAGTTTGCCATGAACCCACAAACGGAAGAAATTATTGTGGTAGAAATAAATCCAAGGGTTAGCCGCTCTTCTGCTTTGGCCAGTAAAGCCACCGGTTATCCCATTGCAAAAATTGCCGCCAAACTTGCGATAGGTTATAACCTGGATGAATTGAAAAACCAGATCACACAATCTACATCTGCTTATTTTGAGCCTGCGCTGGATTATGTAATTGTAAAAATACCCCGCTGGAATTTTGATAAGTTCAAAGGCGCCAATGATACCCTGGGTTTTCAGATGAAGAGTGTGGGAGAAGTGATGGGCATTGGAAGAAGTTTTGCGGAGGCAGTACAAAAAGCCTGTCAGAGTTTAGAAAATGAAGCCGTGGGCCTTGGTTATTATGGCAAGAGTTTGATGCATGCTGATGATCTGATAGAATATATCAAGATTCCAAAATGGGATCGCATCTTCCGTATTAAAGATGCATTGATGGCCGGTGCCAGTGTAAAACGCATTTGCGAAAGCACATTAATAGACCGCTGGTTTATTTACCAGATTCAAAAAATATGCGATTGCGAAAAAGAGATTGCTAAATATGGTCTTGGCACTTTGCCGGATAATGTTTTGACAGAAGCAAAAATGCTTGGCTTTAGTGATGAACAAATTGTTCGCATTATGCAGGAAGAAGATGCCGATAAAATTTATGAACGCCGCAAAGCCATGGGCCTTACCCGTGTGTTTAAAATGGTAGATACCTGCAGCGCAGAATTCGAAGCCCAAACGCCTTACTTCTATTCTACTTTCGAAAATAAGACAGACGGTAACAAATTGCTTTCTAATGAATCGATCGTTTCTGATAAAAAGAAGATTATTGTTTTGGGCAGCGGCCCCAACAGGATAGGCCAGGGCATTGAGTTTGACTATTGCTGTGTGCATGGTTTATTAGCGGTAAAAGAAATGGGATACGAAGCCATCATGGTAAATTGTAACCCCGAAACAGTAAGTACAGATTTTGACATAGCAGACAAATTATATTTTGAACCGGTGTTTTGGGAGCATCTCTGGGAAATAATTGAGCATGAAAAACCAGTAGGTGTAATTGTACAATTGGGTGGCCAAACGGCTTTAAAGCTCGCTAAAAAGTTGCATGAAAAAGGGGTTAAAATTATAGGCACCAGTTTCAACGATATGGATATTGCAGAAGATCGTGGACGTTTTAGTGATTTGCTCAAAGAATTGGGCATTCCTTATCCAAGGTATGCAACCGCTTACAATACAGATGAAGCCATTGAAGCTGCCAAAGAAGTGGGCTACCCTGTTTTGATTCGTCCCAGTTATGTGATTGGCGGCCAGCGTATGAGAATTGTGTTGAATGACGATGAACTGGAAAAAGGCATTTTAAGTTTGATCAAACATTTGCCCGGCAATAAAATCCTGATCGATCATTTTCTGGATCGTTGCCAGGAAGCAGAGATAGATGCCATATTTGATGGAGAAGATTTTCATGTGATGGGTGTGATGGAACATATAGAACCTGCAGGTATTCATAGTGGTGATAGCAATGCCGTGTTGCCGCAGTTTAATTTAACACCACTGGTTGTGCAAACAATGGAAGAGTATGCAGAAAAAATTGCCAGGTCACTTTGCATCAAAGGACTGATTAATGTGCAGTTTGCAATTAAAGATGGCAATGTGTTTGTGATAGAAGCCAACCCCAGGGCCAGCCGAACCACACCCTTTATTGCCAAAGCTTACCAGATACCTTACCTTAACATTGCTACCAAAATAATGGTAGGCGAATACAAAATAAAAGATTTTACGTTCGAAAAAAAGATGACAGGTTTTGCCATCAAGGAACCGGTTTTTTCTTTCAATAAATTTCCGGGTGTAAACAAAGAGTTAGGCCCGGAGATGAAAAGTACAGGGGAGGCTATTCGGTTTATTAAAGATTTAAAGGATCCTTACTTTAGGCAGTTATATAAAGAAAGAAGTATGCATTTGAGTAAATAAGTTGTCAAAGATGTCAGGCCACTTTTTGAAAATACTATTTTCTAAAAGCCAGTCGTAGTGGCCAGACATCTAAAGCTGAAAAAGATGTCAGGCCACTTTTAGAAATTTCTCTTTATCAAACAAACTAATAGTGGCCAGACATCTAAATTTGAGCAAATAGATTTTGTATATTTGAATATGAAATTTTTAGTAGAAAATATTACGCTTGAATTAAATGGCAACTTTTCTGATGAGATGAGCGAAGAGGAGTTTTTTAACTTTTGTGAACAAAACAGAGATTTACGGATAGAAAGAGATGCTAATAAACAAATATTTATTATGGCACCAGTAAATTCTTTGGGGGGCAGTCAGAATGCTAATGTATCCGCAGACTTAACAATTTGGAATAGAAAATTTAAGCTAGGAATATGCTTTGATTCCTCCACGGGTTTTACATTACCGGACGGGTCGGTTTTTTCGCCGGATGCAAGTTGGATGCCAATTGAAAAATGGAATGGTTTGGCTAAAACTGAACAACTAAAATTTGCTGCTGTTTGCCCTGATTTTATAATTGAACTAAAAAGTACATCCGACAACATAAAAGATTTAAAAATCAAAATGCAGAAGTGGATTGAAAATGGTACACGATTAGCCTGGCTCATAAATGCAGATGCACAACAAACAATTATTTATAAAGCAGATGGAAGTGTAGAAATTGCAGATGGATTTGACAGAAAGCTTTCAGGTGAAAACATATTGGTAGATTTTGAATTTGATTTGAGTATTTTGAAATAAAGCTTTCAGGCCACTTTTGGAAAGATCTCAGGCCACTTTTTGAAAAGCTCTTTTTATCAAACAAACTAATAGTGGCCAGACATCTGTTGAGGCCACTTTTGGATAGATGTCAGGCCACTTTGACAAAATTCTCTTTTTAAAAGGGGACTAATAGTGGCCAGACATCTTGGGAGACCACTTTTGGAAAGATGTCAGGCCACTTTTGGAAATACTTTTTTATTAAAGAAACTAATAGTGGCCACACATCTTGAACGATACTTCATCATCAACAAACCTACCAATATGGTCTCACAATTTGTGAGCACGCATGATGTTGGCCTGCTGGGCGATCTTGATTTTAATTTCCCGGAAGGAACGCATGCCATTGGCAGGCTGGATAAAGACTCCGAAGGATTATTACTTTTAACCACAGACAAAAGAGTAACCCGATTATTATTCCTTGCTAAAATACCCCACCTGCGCAGCTACCTGGTAATGGTTCAAAACGAAATAACCCCGCAAACATTTAAGCAACTAAAAGAAGGCATACCGATAAAAATAAAAGATGGAGAAACCTATATTGCCAAACCAACATCCATCGAAATAATAAAAAACCCCAACGATCTCTATCCTTTTGCCAGCGATCACCGGGAAGTATATGCGCATACCTGGTTGCTCATTACACTCACCGAAGGTAAATACCGGCAGGTACGAAAAATGGTATTGGCAGCCAGGCACCGCTGCCTGCGGCTGGTAAGGTTGTCTATAAGTGATTTGCAATTAGGAGCATTAAAACCGGGAGAAGTGAAAGAATTAGATGAATCTCTTTTTTTTACCAAACTAAATATTAAGATTTAGACAGCTAAAAAATTGCGTCCATTGCGCCGCTTAAACTGCCTGCTTTGTTTCTTTTTGTAAAAATGAAATATTTCATTAGCACAACAGCTTTATTCATACTCTAAAAATCCACAAGGCTAAATGCAAAATCTACTGAGAAGATATAGTTTCCGCTGCTGCTGTTTTCTTTAACTCTTCAATAGATTTTTTAATCCAGTTGGTAGTGGATATTCCGCTATATCCCGAACTGCTAAAATGAATTTTGCCTTCCGGAGATATTACGATATTGGTAGGATAAGAGGTAATTTTATAATTGGTTGTAATAAACCTTCCATCATCAATAATGGTATATTTAAAAGGATGATTACTCAGGAATTCTTTTAAATCAGTACTCTTATCTAAAGCAACGGCTAAAAAAACTATATTACTATCATTCTTATACTCATCAACAATTTTATTAAGTTCTGGAATTTCCATAACACAGGGTGGGCAATTGACAAACCAAAAATTAATCACTAAAATTTTCCCTGCCAGTTTTTTAGTATTTATTTTTTCATTGTTAATATCCCTGGCTTTTAAAGGATAAAATGCAGCGCCGGTTTTAAAAGAATTGCTTTCAGGTGGTTTGGGTAAATTCTTCAACTTTCTTTCAAATGCTTCGTCAGAAAGTCTTATAATTAAAAACTGGGTGTTTTTATCCCGGGTGTTTTCTGCTTTTAATGCATATCTGCCTGTTGCCAACAGCGCCTTCCAGGTATTAAAGGCATACACGTTTCCTGTAGAGTCTTTTACTATACTATTCTCAGTAATTTTTATATTTTCCATTTTGGACTTTGCTATGTTCTGGGCATTTACATTAACCCAGAAAAAACAACAGATCATTAAAGCTAAAAACTTCATTTTATATTAATTTCAATAAATGTAAGCCATTTTTATATTGTTCGCCTATTGCATTTATAGTATACATTTTTTATTTTAGAGAATGCGTCCACCCTATCATATGCCTTTTTGGAAAATTGCTCCTATGATCAGGCTGTTGATTCCTCTTACATTAGGAATTATTTTTCAGTGGTACCTGCAATTTGGTCTATCCTTCCTTATCTTTTATATTGTTTGTTTTGCACTTGCTTTTCTGTTAACGCATTTTTTTTCTCCATCAGGAATGTATTATCTAAGAAAATTTCAGGGAACCATATTTTATTTTCTGATGGCGGGTATTGCGATGCTGCTTACCTGGCAAAAAGACAGCCGGCATCAACCCTTGTGGTACGGACATTTTTATACAGATAGTGCTGTATTGCTGGTTAAGATCAATGAACCATTGATAGAAAAAACCAGGTCTTATAAGGCAGACGGAATAGTGGTGAGTATTTTGGATGGCAAAGAAAAACATAACGCCACCGGAAAATTGCTCCTGTATTTTTCTAAAGACAGTTCCACCGAAGCCTTACATTATGGGCAGATAATCCTCATTAAAAAAGCATTACAACCCATTAAAAATTCCGGTAATCCCGGAGCGTTTAACTATCAGCGTTATGCTGCTTTTCAGCAGGTGTATCACCAGCTTTTTCTGCAGCCACAGGACTGGGTGGTTACCAATCAGGTATCTGTCAATACTTTTTATACTTTTTTATTTAAAACAAGAGCGCATGTTTTAAATGCATTGCAGCAATACATTGGTAATAACCACCAGGAGCTTGGTATTGCAGAAGCTTTATTAATCGGGTATAAAGAAGACCTGGATAAAGACCTGGTGCAGGCATACAGTAATACAGGTGTGGTACATATTATTGCCATATCAGGGTTGCACCTGGGTTTAATTTATGCGGTGTTATTATGGGTGCTCAGCCGTTTGCCATGGATAAAAAAGTCGAGGCATGTTAAAGCCATCTTACTCATCGTTTGCCTGTGGTTATTTTCTTTACTCACTGGCGGTGCTGCATCTGTATTGCGCAGTGCTGTAATGTTTACAGTAATTGTAACCGGCAAATATTATTTCAGGCAATCATCTGTTTATAATTCGCTGGCAGCATCTGCGTTTATCCTTTTATGTTACAATCCTTACTATTTATGGGATGTGGGCTTTCAATTGAGTTACCTGGCAGTGATAGGAATAGTGGCTTTGCAGCAACCCATTTACCGTGCTGTTTATATAAAAAATAAATGGCTCCAAAAAATATGGCAGATGATGTCTGTAACCATCGCTGCACAGGTAGCAGCATTTCCCATCTGCATTTATTATTTTCACCAGTTCCCTAATTTATTTTTATTTACTAACCTGTTGGTAATACCGCTTTCTACAGTCATACTATTTGGCGAAATATTGCTTGTGATGCTGGCAGCTTTTGCACCGTTAGCTACCTATGTGGGCATAGTACTTACATGGTTGATCCATTTAATGAACAGGATTATTTTATTCTTCAGCAGTTATTCTTTTTCTGTAATGGATAATATATATGCCAATATGTTTACCACCTGGCTATTGTATGGGATAGTAGCTTTTTTTTGTGGCTGGCTGTTGTATAAAAATAAAAAGTTGTTGAGAGCTGCTGTTATTTGTTTTGTTGGGTTTACAGTTTTGCAAATCTATGCCCGCAGTGAGCAGCTTCAGCAAAAAAGAATGGTTATATACAATGTGGCAAAACACAGGGCTGTAGATTTTATTTTTAAAAACAAACATCTTTTTGTAGGGGATAGTGCTTTAAAAGAAGCAGGCCTGTTACAAAACTTTCATTTAAAACCGGCAAGAATTGCTATGCAGGTTACCAGTGAAACCAAACATTTACCTTCCTTATCGCATAAAAATTTTTACTGGCAATTTTTCCACAAAAAAATAATATTGATAGATAGCAGCATTGTTTTTGAACCGGCAGACAGTATCCTTCCTGTGGATCTTCTTTTGATTAGCCACAACCCATCTGTAAAAATAAAAGACCTTGTTTTGGCTATAAAGCCCGCCGTTGTTGTATTTGATGCGTCTAACAGTTTGTGGAAAATTGAAAAATGGAAAAAAGAGTGCGAAGAATTACTTTTGCGCTGCCATTCAGTAGCCGAACAAGGCGCTTTTATATTGGATGTTCGTTAATAATCAACAATCAATGGTCAACAGTCATTTTCTCAAGTATTAAAAACGTACTTCAATTGAAAGCTTTGTTATTAATCTTATGCGGCATTCCTAAGTGGGCTTCAATAATGGCATATTGACTCATGACCATAGACAAAAATAACTTTATGCAAAAAAAAATTACATCTGCATTGATTTCCGTTTTTTATAAAGACGGCCTTGAAAAAATAGTAGCGCAACTTCAAAAAAACGGGGTCACCATTTACAGCACAGGTGGCACCCAGGATTTTATTGAAAAGCTGGGAGTTAAATGTGTGCCGGTAGAGTCGCTTACCAGTTATCCTTCTATTTTGGGCGGAAGAGTAAAAACCCTTCATCCGTCAGTATTTGGTGGCATCCTGGGAAAAAGAAATGATGATACCCATCTTGCAGAAATGAAACAATACAATATTCCGGAAATGGATTTGGTTATTGTAGATTTATACCCCTTTGAAGAAACGGTAAATAGTACCACCGACGAAAACCTGATCATAGAAAAAATTGATATTGGCGGCCCGGGTATGATAAGGGCAGCAGCAAAAAACCACCGGGATGTAGTGGTGGTGGCTGCAAAAAATGATTACCAGCTTTTAGTAGATATTTTAGAAAATCAAAATGGCGTAACCAGCTTAGAGCAACGCCGCATTTTTGCCATCAAGGCATTTGATGTGTGCACTGCTTATGATACTGCTATCTCTTCTTACTTTAACGAAATTGCAGTAGCAACACCTTTTAATAAAGAAAAGAAAATCCTTCGCTATGGCGAGAATCCACACCAGTCTGCTACTTTCTTTGGCAACCTGCAAGAAATATTTGAGCAGCTCAATGGTAAAGAACTTTCCTACAACAACCTGGTAGATGTAGATGCGGCGGTAAATATTATTCAGGAATTCAATACTGATTCAATACGGCAGCGTTCTCAAGTCTCCCCCTCCGGGGGAGATTTAGAGGGGGCAATATTTGCAATAATTAAGCACACGAATGTTTGTGGAATGGCAGCAAGGGTTACCGTAAAAGAGGCCTGGGATGCAGCACTGGCCGGCGACCCGGAAAGTGCATTTGGTGGCGTACTGGTATGTAACGGGGCAATAGATATTGCTACCGCAAATGCCATCAATGAAATATTTTTTGAGGTGCTGATAGCTCCATCATTTAGTGAAGAAGCATTACAAATTTTAAAATCAAAAAAGAACCGGATTGTTTTACAATTAAAAGCAACTACGCTTCCGGTAATGCAATACAAATCTTTGCTTAATGGTATTTTATTGCAGCAAAATGATGAAGGCAATTATACAGAGTGGAAAGAAGAAGGCGGAAGGGAAACAGGTGAATTAGAAAAATCGGACCTGAGTTTTGCCAATATTATTTGCAAACATTTAAAGAGTAATGCCATTGCATTGATAAAAAACAAACAGCTTATTGGTAAAGGTTGCGGGCAAACGAGCCGTATCGATTCATTGCGGCAGGCCATTGAAAAATCAAAGCAGTTTAATTTTGATTTAACCGGTGCGGTACTGGCAAGCGATGCATTTTTTCCTTTTGATGATTGTGTAAAAATTGCTCATGCTGCAGGCATAACAGCATTTATACAACCTGGTGGTTCTATCCGTGATGCAGATTCTATTGATTATTGTAAAGATAATAACCTGGCGATGGTAATAACCGGAATGAGACATTTTAAACATTAGAATCCTGCCCTTGCAACATTAAGGGCAACTAACTTTGAAGGCAGCATCATGCAGCATCAGGAATAAATGGAGGCAATCGCCTGCTGCAGTTTAACAATAAATACAATGCGATCATTAAAAACAATAGATGGAAAAGGGAAGGGATACATTGCATTGGCAATAACCTGTATTGTTTGGGGCACCACCTGGGTGGCCAGTAAAATAGGCGTAACTGAAATTCCGGCATTACAAATGGCCAGCATAAGGCAAATGTGTGGCGGGCTTTGTTTTGTTTTATTTTTTATGCTGTATAAAAAAATGCCATTGCCTACGGCCAAACAATTTAGATGGATTGCAGTGATGGCTGTGCTGATGTTTGTTTTTGCCAATGGCCTCAGTACATGGAGTCTTAGGTATATTCCTACGGGCCTTAGTGCATTGATTGGTGCTTTATATCCGCTTAGTGTGGTGATCATTGAAAAGATATTTTTTAAAAGCAAAAAATTGAATTTGCTCACTTTTATAGGGCTTTTCCTGGGGCTTACGGGAGTTGGAATAGTGTTTTATGAAAGTGCTTTTAATAATTTGAGCGCCAATTTTTTTATAGGGTTAGGCTTATCTGTATTTGC
>JBBRFX010000055.1:0-22541 GCA_038241275.1 Chitinophagales bacterium | reverse complement strand
ATAAAACTGATATCATTGTGCTGCAGGCTGTCTTTTTGGTTGTAATGGGTAAAAAGTTCCAGCGAATTTTGCGTAGAGAGGATTCCGTCATTTGTTCCCGCCAGGATGGTTACCAATAAAGAATCACCGGCTGGTTGAATGTCAGCCACTGAAAAATAAGCGACTGATTTTTCTGTTTCGTTTATTACCGGGTAGTTAAAGGGAAGATTTTTTTTAACGATATTCCTGTGCAGGTCAATTAAATTTAAAAGCGCCTGTTCTTTTTCTGAGCCGTGTTTATATTTGCGGGCATTTTGCAATGCACGAAAAAAATATTCATGTGCTTTGCCGGGCAATCCTTTTTCTTCGTAAACCAACCCTTTTTTGTTGAGCAAAATGGTGCTGGTTATTTCCTTGTATAAATTATTTTTCTCTATAATTTTTTCTGCTTTGTCAAAAGTTATCAGTGCACTGTCATATTGTTGCCGGTTCACCAGATCTTCTCCCAGTTTTACAAGATCAAACAGTTTTACATTTGGCGCCTGGGCTGCAGTCAACATTGAAATAAATACAGCTATCAGGGTTATGTATATTTTTTCTTTCATGCGGTTGAAATGGAAGTTGTAAAAATAAGAGGATGCTTTTTGAGCATCCTCTTATCCTGTTTATGCCATCGCATACTTTATCATTACGATATTATTTTTTTCCAATGCCAAGGTTATTAAGGTTAAATGTAACGCTTAAGAAACCACCCACTGCATAGCCACTGGTAGTGAGTTTTGCAGGATCTTTTTCATTTGTTTTATCACCTGGCTGATAACCATTGGTTAATTTGTTTACTTTAGAACCTGCAGCACCAACTGTTACAAGTATGGGTTCGTTTTTGCCAATGGCTCCTGTTAACCCAAGGAGAAAGTTCACGTCTTTTTTTTCTCCCTGCAGCGGAATACCAAAACCAAATGCGCCTCCCCATTTTACACCTTTTGTTTTACCGGCATAAAAATGTATGAAAGTAGAAAGGAGTGGGGTAAACAGGTCTTTTTCGCCTTTGCGTATAATACTGTCTGCACCGATATAATAATTCCTGTTGTTGGCATCAAAATAACTAAAGGCAACACCTACTGAATTGCGGATCCGGATATTTTTTTTTCGGTTCAGTTCAAAATATTGCACTACGGTGTCTTTTGAAGCCATTTCAGCTTTGGGATACAGTTCCAACTTTAAATCAGAAATATCCTCTTCATTTTTTACTGCATACGAAAACTGGAAATTAGCATTATTAATTTCATTATACAGTTTAGCAACCGCAGCCACTTCATCCAGTAATAAATTGGGATTATTGTTCTGTGCCATTTTGAGCCGATCTAATTTTTTAAAACTGCTGCTGGCATTTTCTCCAATTTCTTTTAATGTTTTTTCTTCGTAAACGGTATTTACATTAACCAATTTTTGCTGTTGCTGCAAACTGTTTACCAGCATAGCCGCTTCGTCCAAAGCATTGTTCAGGTTATTATTATAGTTCTTGCCAATGAGCAATACATTCGTTAGCCCGAGTTCATCGGTGGCCAACACTTTTTTTACTGTTTTTTGAGCCTCTGCTTTTATATTTGCTTCGTTTTTCTGAATATTAAATTTCAGTTCTGTGAGCTGCAATTTTGCAATCTGCAGATCTTCCAGCTTGGTATTTAATTCTTTTAAGTCATCATAATTAGTGGCATACTTTGCTGCAGTATTCAAATAATTATAGGTGGCATCATCCAGGTTGTCATGGCTCAGTTGGCCCCTGTTCTTAGGCATATCCAGTTTTGGCAAACTGCCCATTAGATCGCCCATGCCGCCTGCCAATACACTAAAGGGATTAAACGCATCTCCATAACCTACTTCTTCATCTACCGGCGTTTTAAAAGCGGTCACTTTTGCATTCCAGTAAAAAGGATTGTAGTTATTTACCTGCAATAAGATTCTTCCGTTTTTTCGCAGGTCTATATTTTTTACTTTAGCAGTATCCTGTTGTTGTATCTTATAATATTTGGTTTGCTGATCCTGCATATCATATTTTATCAGGTATTGCTGTGCATACGGTGATGATGATATTAACATACAGGATACTGCTGTAAAAAATTTCATGCAAATAGGTTTAGTTTGATTGTTTTACTTTTTCTTATAACTGAATTGCATAGGCTGTGAAGAATAAAGATTTTTTAATTCTTTCTCACTGGTTTCGTATACAATTTTAAACGTAACAATCATATTCTGGCTCAATGCTTCATAAGGTATCTGGTCTATTGGCAAAAAGAATTCAAAATCTTTTTTGTTGTTTTGATTGTACCGAATGGTTTTATTGGCAGGGAGTAAAACTGTTCTCAAACAGGCCACTACACCATTTTCTTCATAAGTGCCATCTTCATCTTCAAAACCATAACCCTCTTGATCATAAAATTTAAAAACCATTTTTACCCTGCCACCTATACCTCCGGTTTTTAAATCAAATGCCGGGAAGAGGGAAATGCCCATTTTTACCTCATTGCCTTCAAGGCGTATGCCGTTAAAGTTTAGGATATTTATTCTTGTTACTTCATTTTTTCTTTTTCCTTTCATTGGGTACAATGCTTTGATCAGTTCTACATCACCTGCAGAAAGTTGCATATTCCAATCAATCGTATACCCATCCAACGTTTCGCCGGGATTTATGGGGTAGTGCATGATAGACTTGTTGTCGTACTTGGTTCCATTGGTATAAGATTTTTTATAAACAGAAAATACCTGGAAATCTACATCTTCTTTTGTCCAGCCAATTTTTGCATATTCTTTATACATATTTTCTTTATCCCATTTAATTCCGGAGATGGGGCTGCTGTGTTCGTGTAATAATCCAATGGCATGGCCAAATTCGTGCAATACCACTGTTTTTAAAAAGGCATCGCTTCCGGCAACGTCTGCAGAGTCGAGGTTCATCGTTTCATCCCGGGAATCAATGGATTTACAAACCGTGCCTATGTAAGAATCGTGGCCATTACCATTTCCGATAAATACCCTTATATCGGCATCACCCGAGGTTACAAAATTAAATTTTACGTTCGCATACTTTTCCCATTCTTTGGCAATTGGTTTTATTTTGCTTTGTAATTCTTTACTGCCACTCAAAAATTTTACTTTAATAACGGTACCCTGATCCCATAAAAAATAGTTATCAGCCAATCCCCGGGATTTGGTAGAGTCTGAACTTTCTCTGTGAGCATCAAGTTTAGCTTCCATGCTACGTTCTTTTGTGCTACAGCCTTTATGCTGTGCTGAGGCATAAAAAGAAATGCTGCATAATAATAATGCGCTTAAAATAGATTTTGTCATTTGTTGGTTGGTTTAAGTTTGAGCAATTTATCGTTTTTTATTATTAATTGAAAATATACGTTATTTACCAAATGTTGCTACCCACTGTCAGGTATATTACAAAGCAACGAAACGCCTAAAACATATAACATGAGTTTGTTTATTTTATGAATTTTTATTTATGAAATTTTAGAATCAAGAACATCTTATGTCCTGTAGATAGCTTAAACAGTTCATTTTCATAATACCAAATATAGAATTATCTAACATAACATGGCCTTAACAAATAAGTGGCATATTTACAGGGCTCTCATTAACCTTTATACATTAAACCTAAAACTCATGATTGGCAAAAAAGGAATTTCCCCGTTGTTTACAGGTTGTAATTATGTTTTTCTACTAATTGTTTGCTTACTCTGCACCCAATTGGTGTATGCACAACAAAAACAAAGAGCGCTCATTATTGGCATCAATACCTATAAACCTCCATTAAACGAAGTAACGGAAATGAATAGCCGAAGGTCATGGACTAACCTGGATGGTTGTGTAAACGATGCATCTGCCATGAGGGATGTAGCCATATCAAAATACGGATTTCCGGAAGCCGGCATCACCACTTTATTTAATGCAGAAGCCAGCAGGGACAGGATAATTGGAGAACTAAAGAAATTGGTTATAGAGGCAAAAGCAGGTGATATTATATTTATATATTATGCAGGTCATGGCAGCCAGGTGAAAAATTCCTTATCAAAAGAATCTGATAAAAAGGATGAAACGATGGTGCCGGCAGATGCCTGGAAGAAAGGAATAGCTGATATCAGGGATAAGGAACTGGCTTTTTATTTTAACCAGTTATTAGATAAAGGAGTACTCCTTACCGTTATATATGACAGTTGCCACAGTGGTTCTATCGGGCGTGGGAATGAAAATTTTTTAAATGATCCACCCAAGGCAAGGTATATTGAAGAAGCTGATATGGATGCTAAAGATGCTACCGAACCCAGGCGGCCGGAAGACAGGGGGGCGTTGATTATTTCTGCAGCCCAGGACTTTGAATTTGCAAAAGAGCATATCGACGAAAATAAAATATCGCATGGTGCTTTTACGAGTGCATTACTCAAAGCCCTGCAACAACTTTCGCCGGATGCAGCTACCAATGATATTTTTAACAGCCTTACGGCTATTATGAAATATTATGGTAAAACGCAGGAACCGGTACTGGCAGGAAGTGAAGCCAGAAAAAATGGTACTTTATTCGCATTGCCAAAAGGAGCCATAAAGAATAAATTTATGGTGGCCAGCAGCCGCCCTGAACTTAAAGGAATAGTAATGCAGGGCGGCTATGCGTTTGGGTTAGCCGAAGGGGTAAAACTGGCTCACAATAATGACACTTTACAGATAATTGAAATGAGGGGAGCCAATAAAAGCCTTGCTAAAATAATAAGTGGTGTGAAAGAAAAAATATTGCCGGGTACTTTGTTTGAAGTGGTAAACTGGGCCAGCAGTAAAGCGCCGGCTCTTAAAGTATATATCCCCAAAGCCATTCCCGATAACCAGTTAAAGGAGTTTGTAAAAACATATCAAACGGTAAAGGCAGCTAAAAAAATTAAATGGGTAACCGATCTGGCAAAGGCCAACCCCGATAAAATATATTATTTTGAAAATGGCCAGTGGAATTACAATGATAAAAAGGAAGGTAAAAAACAACTAAATGCTGCATTTACGCCAGCTTCTTTTCAGTCATCATTAGGCAGTGCTTCTTCCGTTTTTGTAAGCATGCCTGCATCGGATGTACTGTATGAAAAACTGGTTAAAAGTTTTGAAAACTATAATAATATACAGGTAGTAAGCAATGCCGGCGAATCGCAGTATGCACTGATTGGCGTTTTAAACGAAACCAATCAACTGGAATATGCGCTGGTAAAAAGCCAGGTAACCTTGCAGGATACTACAGAGAGCCTGCCTGCCCGAACAGATTTTTTTACTTATGAAACAAATGCAGGTTCTGCTGAAGTTATTGCAACTGCGTTAAGTGAATCGGCTTTTAAAATTGCAAAGATCAGGGACTGGCTAATGCTGAGCAGCCCCAAAGGACAAAACAAATTTCCTTTTGTATTAAGCTTCCAGGGATATTCTACCGGTGAATTGCTAAACGTTGACAAAGTAAAAGTGGGCGATACGCTTTCTCTTTTTGTGGAAGAGGATATAAAAGAGGGTGGGTGGAAAAGCAATTTTGCCAAAAGGTATATATATGTTTTTTCTATAGACAGCAAAGGAACGATGAACCTTTTATTTCCTTCCATCAGCAGCGGAAATACAGAAAACCGTTTTCCGGTAACGGATGCAAATAACGTAGCAGAAAAAAGAACAGCCGTTGCAGACTTCATGGTATCGCCTCCCATGGGAGCAGATAATTATTTTTTATTATCATCAGAACAGGCCATTAATAACCTCTCCATTTTTCAGCAGGAAGGAGTGTTGAGCCGTGGCCCTGATACTACTACCAAGGGGGATCATAATCCATTGGAAGATGTTTTATATACCGGCAGCAAAACAAGGAGTCAAACCATCATTACACCTGTAACATGGTCAATCGTTAAAAAAGTATTAAGGACCTACGAATAAGATCATGATAAAATACCTTTTTAAAAGAGATACAATACTGGCCAGTATTATGGTATTTATTGTAATGGGATTGCTGGCGCTGATACCAATCAATACCCATGTATTGGATCCCATTAAAATGGCCCTGCAGGATTTTGATTATAACGACCTGGCCTATTCGCAGTTTAATAAAAACAGCCATACTTCTGTAGATACCAATATTGTTATTGTCAATATTGGTGCAGCGGGAAGAAATGAAATTGCCGGTATGATTAAAAAAGCGGCAGCAGAAAATCCCAGAGTTGTAGGGGTGGATATTTTGTTTAATGCGCCAAAGGATAGTGCCACAGATGCTGAACTTGAGGATTTATTTTATACCAACCCTAAAATTGTGATGGCGTATAACCTGGTAGCTGATAAAGGAATTATTTCTACCCCTGGTTTTTTAGTAGAAAAATCAAGACAAAAAGGCTACGCTAATTTTGTTGGAGAGGAGGGCGGATCTATCCGGCATTTTTCGCCGATATTAAAAAAGGAAACAACTGTTTATAATTCCTTTGCTGCTGCTGTTACGCAGGTTGCTTACCCGCAGCAGTTTAAACAAATGCTAAAGCGGGATAAGAAAACAGAACAGGTAAACTATACCCGAACTGCGGATCAATTCATAGTAATAGATGGTTTAAACTTTCTTGAAAACGGAGACACCGGTATTTCCCTTGTTGATAAAGTTGTTTTGCTGGGTTATATTTCTCCAGATCCCAACAGCATTGAGGATAAACACTTCACTCCATTCAATAAAAAATCGGTAGGCAAAACGGTTCCGGATATGGAAGGAATTTTTATTCATGCCAATATTATTACTATGATTAGAGATGCTGATTATGTAAAAAAATCACCGGTATGGATTAACTGGCTGATCGCATCTTTACTGTGTTGGTTTCACATGAGTTTATTTATCCGGTATTTTATAGATAAACATTTATGGTTTCACCTGGTGGCAAAAATTGCACAGTTGGTTTCGGCCGTATTATTTGTTTACCTGGGTTTGTTGTTTTATTATAAATGGGATATTAAGATTAATCTTACTCCCTCTTTTGTTGCTATTATCCTTGCAGTAGATGTTCTTTATTTTTATGAAGCCATCAGCGCCTGGCTGCACAAACGTTTTGGTGTTTACTCTATATTCATTCATTCACATCATTAGTATGAAGTTGTTGTTTTCTATTTTATTACTGGGTATTTTTCAATTGTCTTTTGGCAATGATATTTCTTTTGTTGTTTATCACAGCAAGGGCAGTGTGGTAAAAACTTTTTCGCAAGTCAATTTAAAGAAAGGAGATCCATTGTTTTTAAAAGATGCTATAAGCCTGGGCACCGGGAGCTCCCTAATACTTATTTGCAGTAATTATAAGATTATACAGCTAAGTAAAAAAGGTAATTATACTATCAAGAGTTTAATGGGCCAATGCGATAAAAACCCGGCATCTTACAGCAGTTCTTATTTTAAATATGTATGGGATGAGCTTACACATCCGCATGATAAACCCGAAATGAACCCCGAAGCTTATATGAAAAATATCGGAGCCGTTAGTCGTGGTTGCAATGAATCGGCCATCGGTATTAAAGCTGATACTATCAATTATTGCTCAGGAAGCCTGCCTGTTTTCTGGTGGTCTTCTTATAAAAATTCCTATGCTGTGGTTTACGAGCAGTTATTGGATGGAGCGCCGGTAAAAAAACTACTGCTCATAAAAGAAAAACCTGTGCAGCTACATGAATTGTTCAAAGCATTAGTGCCCGGCGAATATTATTGGCAAATAGCAGGAGATGAAGGAAGTGGCTGCGAAAGGAATTATTTAAAAATTTGGGATAAGCCTTCCTATAATAAGGCCATTAAACTTTTATTGAAAGAAGTGCCGGTAAGCAGTGCTGCAGAGACGGCATACGCAAGGGCATTTTTATTGGAGGAAAATCATTTTTTAGCGGAAGCATTGCAATATTATCAGCAGGCTGCACAATTAAACCCCTCAAATATTATTTATAAAAAATCACTTGCAAAATTTTATGAAACCAATTTTTAATTCGCTTATAATTATATGTATTTTTTCGGGTATGCTTGTCAGTTGTGCAGGCTCCAGGCAGGGGTCTGCCAGCGAGCAGGAAGATGTGCAAATGAAAATTCATGAAAAGCCCGATGTAATTAACTATGCTTCCTTGCAAACACAGGATGTGCCGGATATGGCCAGTCGTGGTACCGGCAGCAGGGGCCCACTTACAGGTATAGTTGGCGGAGCAGTTTCCCTGGCCACCAATGCGGTAAAACAAATGATAGCCAAAGACAAAAAAAAATACAATGCAGATTACAGCTACGGATTAACGGATCTTTATTTTTACGATCAGCTTTCGATAGAAGGGCCCTTCGACCCATTGGGCCTTCAGTTTAGCGGTTTTAAACTGGTGCGCACATTTGAAAACAATGGTAAAATGGATACAGCCTTAACTGCAGAGTTTGAGCTGGATGCGGCCAACCCTTACGAGATATTAAACAATGCAATGTTTCGTTTAAAACTAAAAAGCCTGCAACTGAATTATGCCAAAGCCAAAGTGCCTGGTAATAATAATTTTCTGAATATGGATTTTGAAATTACATTTAATAGTTCTTACGTAAACAGCCAGGGTGCTTTGTTTAAAAATATGGAGTTAGGTAAATTTTATTTTTTCCTGCGCAAAGCACCATTAAACAAAACTCAACCGGGCTATGATGATTATTATGCCAGCCTTGCTGGTAAAAAATTAGACGGCCAGAGTTTTATTGTGCCCCGTTCTTTTGGTTACTATGTAGTAGGGAAGAACAATGCGCAGCCCAGCTATAGCCAGGGTGCCTATAATATTACGGTAAATGTAAAGGAGAGTTCAAAAAATACTTTTGTAAACCAACTGATTATTGATAATTCCGGTAAATTAGTAGATGCTTTGGGTGACCAGTTGAAGAAAAAGATTAAGTGATATAAAATAAAATCCCCTGCTTTTCTGCAAGGGATTTTATTTTTTAGCTTGTAGTTTCTTATTCCTTTATAAACTTAAACCGCTGTTGATTTCCTTCTTCTATAATTTTTGCATAATAGATACCAGCCGGCAAGGATGATACTTTTACGGTTATATTTCCATTACCTGAAAGCGTTTGTTGTAACACATTCTGGCCATTGGCATTACTGATGCGTAATTGGGCATTCATTAATGGATTAACTGTTTTAATATTCAGAATATTTTGTACAGGGTTGGGATAGAAACTGATATCCAGGCTTTCCATCCGTTGAATTGTTTTTATTTCGCTGTAGGTTTTCTGATTGTCAGCATCTTTCAATTCCAGTCTGTAATAACTTTTCCCGTTTACAGGATTATTATCAGTAAATGTATAATTTGCTCCTGCCCCGTTGGATGCCGAACTGGCAACAGAACCAATACTGCTAAAGTTTATGCCATCCGTACTTCTAAAAATAGTAAAGCCCTGGTTATTTATTTCTGTAAGGGTATTCCATAATAATTTTACTTTTTTACCCGCATCTATTGTTGCATTAAACACAAGTCCCGTTACAGGCAATACTGTAAAATTGCGTTTGTATTGCAGCATCCACTCATAAATATTAAGGCCATTTTCTTTAAAGGCAGGATTGTATGTTTGAGACCATGCATCATGTGAAGTACTGATAAAAATAGTTTTTTTTGCCAAAGGATTTGGGGGTGTATTATTTCCATTGATGAGGCTAACGAGGTTATTTGTTACAGAAACATTTACTGTAGGGTCGCCATTGTTGTGTGTAGCCCATACCGGCAGGTTAGAGGCGGCAATATTATTGGCATAGGTTTGACTAACATCAGTAGCACCACAAATAGGAACTGTTGCTGCAAGCCTGTTGGCAAAAAACTGGTTATAACCCGGGTAATACCATGCTGCTCCACCACCCATGCTTAATCCTGTAAGGTATATACGGTTAATATCTACTGCATAATTGGCTATTAAATAGTTAATGCTGTTATTAATATCATTTACGCTGGGGAAACCGGTAAACTGAGGAGAGATTACAATAAATTTAAATGTTTGATTATTTACCGTAAAGCTGCTGGGAAATGTACCATTATTAATAAGCTTTGGTGGGCCATTCCTTAAAACAAGGGGTAGAGAGGCGGTGGTACCCTGACCTATTTCGCCATAACCATGTACAAATATCAGTAATGGATATTTTTTTTCAGGTTCGGGATATCCTTGCGGCAAATATTCGTAAAAAGCTTTGGTAGCTTCAGACATTTGAATATAGCGTGCTGTTTGCTGTTGTGCAATAGCAGGAGCATTTACGCAAAGGCATATAATTAACCCTGCTAAAAAAATAACTTTTTGATTTTTCATAAGAAATAATACTTAAAAATAATTAATTATTTCTCTTGTGTTGAGGTGTATAGCTTTTAACAAAATTTATGCCAGTAAGTTTTGTTGCAAATAAAAAAACATAGAAGCTCTAAATTAAGATTTTAATATTTATTTCTTTCATTTAACAAATATTGCCAAAGAAAACCTGTGCTATATTAAGAAACAAATAATGTATTTATTTGTGAAAATTGAAAGATCAATGGTGAAATATTGACGATTCACCATTACTATTTCACCATTACTATTTCACCATTACCAATTCACACATAACTAAATAGCTATGTTTATCCATTATTTAATTTGTATAATGACTTAACTTTAGAGTCATGAAAAATTTCAAGGCTTTTCAGCTTGCCAACTCACGGTATAAACTTCTGTTTTATTTTATTCTTTTTTTTATTGCTATTTCGTTTGTTATCAGAACCATATTGTTAGTTATGTCTTTTTCTAAGGCAGATATCAGCTTGCCTGCGCTTTTTAAAATATTTGGGCTGGGATTAATGTTTGATGCAGGAGTTGCCTGTTTTATTGTATTGGTCTATTCTATTTATCTTTTATTATTACCCCAAAAATTAAATAATAGTTTATTTAACCGCATCGTTACCTATGCTGGTTTTTTTCTTACTGTATTCATTGTGGTATTCTCTTTTTTTGCAGAAATTACTTTCTGGCAGGAGTTTGAGGCACGGTTTAATTTTATTGCAGTTGATTATCTTATTTATACCTACGAAGTAATAAACAATATTAATGAGTCTTATCCTTTGCCAATTTTAATAAGTGGGATGTTGCTGTTTTGTATTTTTATAACAATTGTATTTTATAAGCGCCGCATATTTACCGCCACTTTTTTATCTTTTACCTCTTTTTTAAACAGGCTTATAATTACCGTACTTCTTTTTATAGTGGCTGGATTGTTTGGTTTTGCCATCAGCAATACCGTAGCAGAAAAAAGTATTAACCGTTATCAAAACGAATTGTCTAAAGCCGGTATCTACTCATTTTTTGCTGCATTTAAAAACAATGAATTAAACTATGATCATTTTTATAAGTTAATAAATACGGATAAAGCTTTTGCAGAAATAAGAGCAGAATTGCAGGACAGCACTGTAACCTATTCCAATAATGGTCGCAGCATTCAACGTTTCATAAAACAACAGGGCATTCCTATAAAGCCCAATGTAATTATGATTACCATCGAAAGTTTTAGTGCAGATTTTATGAAAGCATTTGGCAACAACCAAAACCTTACACCAGTGCTTGATTCCATTGCCGAAAAAAGTTTATTCTTTACAAATATGTATGCAACCGGAACCAGAACTGTAAGGGGCATGGAAGCTTTATCGCTGGCCATGCCTCCCACACCCGGCAGCAGCATTGTGCGAAGACCCAATAATGAAAACCTGCTCACCATAGGCAACATTTTTAACAAGGCAGGATATGAGTCTAACTTTTTATACGGAGGTGATGGCTATTTTGATAATATGAATGCATACTTTGGCAACAATGGATACAACGTAACAGACAGGGGCCGTGGGCTTATAATAAAAGATCAGTTTAAAGCACCAAGGCAGATTATTCCTGATAGCCTGGTGCATTTTGAAAATGCCTGGGGTATTTGTGATGAGGATCTTTATGATGCAGTTTTAAGAAATGCAGATACAAGTTTTAAGTCGGGTAAACTATTTTATGATTTTGTGATGACCACTTCCAATCACAAACCTTATACTTACCCTGCAGGAAAAATTGATCTGCCATCCGGTAGTGGCAGAGAAGGTGCCGTAAGGTATACTGACTATGCTATTGGAGCATTTTTAAAAAAAGCCCAAACCAAACCCTGGTTCGATAATACTGTTTTTATTTTTGTGGCCGATCATTGCGCCAGTAGTGCAGGTAAAAATGAAATTGATATTACCAAATATCATATACCATGCATTGTATATAGCCCTAAACAAATTGTACCCCATAAACTGGATATGCTTTGTTCCCAAATAGATCTTTATCCAACCTTGCTGGCTCAAATGAACTGGTCATATAATAGTAATCTCTATGGAAAAAATATTTTATCGCCGGCCTATTATCCACGCATAGAGTTGGGTACTTATCAAAAGCTGGCCTACATGAAAGCAGACAGCCTTGTTATATTAAGTCCGCAACAAAAAGTAGAAACGTTTATTTACAACAGCATCAACAATACCCAGGTGGCTACAAAGTTTAATGATCACCTGGTAAATGAAGGCATCGCACAATATCAAACTGCTTATTATCTCTATAAAAATAACGGGTTAAAGCAACCGATGCCCGCTAATTAACAAACCATAACATTTCTATTGGAACCGGATTGGTTGCCACTCATTCATATCACCGCATATTATAAGTAAGTGTGCTGGCATAAAAAGGAATACTAAAACTGCAACAGCAAAATGATTTTTTTGCTAACTTCCTGCATTAAATCAACGATGATGTCGCAAAACCGCAGAAGTTTTATTCAGCAGGCTGGTCTGCTGGCAGGCGCTTTTTCTATTAATAGTTTATATAATCAGGTATATGCTGCTGAAATAGATATTGCCAATCAAAAAATTGCAGGACTGTCGCCTCAGCAAATTGCAGCCGATGAAGATTACTGGAGTATCATTCAACAGGCATATACCGTAAACCCCAATATCATTAATTTGAATAATGGCGGCGTGAGTCCTGCACCCCGTATTGTTCAGGAAGCCCTGGATCGTTATAATAAATTGACTAATGAAGGCCCTTCTTACTATATGTGGCGGATATTGGATATGGGGCGTGAACCATTAAGAGAAAAACTGGCAGACCTGGCTGGCTGCAGTGCAGAAGAGATTGCCGTGAACCGCAATTCAACCGAAGCACTTAATACCGTAATCTATGGCCTAAGACTGCAAAAGGGTGATGAAGTAATTGGAACCAAGCAGGATTATCCCAACATGATTAATGCATGGAAACAACGCCAGGAAAGAGATGGGATTGTGTACAAACAAATCAGTTTTAATTTTCCAATAGAAGACGATGATTTTATTGTGAATGCTTTTGAAAAAGCCATTACTCCCCAAACAAAGTTGTTGCATTTAACTCATGTTATCAACTGGGTAGGGCAAATATTGCCGGTAAAAAAAATAACGGCTATGGCTGCCCGAAAAGGAATAGAAACCCTGGTTGATGGGGCGCACTCTTTTGGGTTGCTCGACTTTAAAATACCAGCCTTAGGTTGCGATTATTTTGGCACCAGCCTGCATAAGTTTTTAAGTGCACCGGTTGGAAGCGGAATGCTTTGGGTGAAAAAAGAGAAAATTAAAAATTGCTGGCCATTGCTATGTAACGACCAGCCAACCTCTGATGATATCAGGAAATTTGAAAGCCTGGGAACAAGAAGTTTTCCAATAGAACAGGCAATTGGAGAAGCCATAAATTTTCACAATGCTATTGGCAGCAAAAGAAAACAGGAGCGCATACACTATCTTAAAAATTACTGGGCATCTGCTGTAAAAGATATTCCGGGAATACAACTTCATACATCCTTAAACCCTGCCTATTCATGTGCTATTTGCGGTGTAAGCATAAAAGGGTTGACACCATCAGCCCTTGATAGTTTGTTGTTTTCAAAATATAAAATACATACGGTGGGCATTGTTTGGGAAAACATAAGTTGTGTGAGGATAACCCCTCATGTTTATAGCAAACTAAAAGACCTTGATAAATTGATATATGCCTTAAAGGAAATAGCACAGCAAAACAAATAACCAATGATTGAAAAAATAAAGTGGGGGATAATAGGCTGTGGTGATGTAACAGAATTAAAAAGCGGCCCTGCGTTTAATAAAGTTCCCAATTCTGAACTGATAGCAGTTATGCGCAGAGATGAAATAAAGGCCAGGGATTATGCCATGCGTCATAATGTACCAAAGTACTATTCCAATGCAATGGATTTGATTAATGATGTGGAGGTAAATGCGGTTTATATTGCAACCCCTCCTGATTCTCATGAAGCATATGCAATGGCAGCAATGGCGGCCGGCAAGCCGGTTTATGTAGAGAAACCAATGGCCCTGAATCAACATGCCGCACAAAAAATGATGAAGGCTGCCGCAGCAAATAATTGTAAACTCGTGGTAGCCCATTACCGGAGAGCACAACCTTTTTTCAATAAAATAAAGCAACTGCTGGATGAAAAAGCTATTGGAACGGTCTTGTATACAAGATTGGATTACCGGATCATACCTCCAACTGAAGAAGAAATGGCTGATCCAAAAATGGCCTGGCGTTTAGATCCCGTGCAGTCGGGTGGTGGCTTGTTTCATGATCTTGCTCCACATCAATTGGGCTTGATGGTTTATTTTTTTGGTGAGGTACAATCAGCCACCGGTATCTCGGGTAACCGTAGTGGTTTGTATGCAGCAGATGACATGGTGAGTGGAACGATACTCTTTAAAAATGGCGTGCAATTTAGCGGTAGCTGGTGTTTTGATATATCTCCAAAACAGGAGACTGATTATTGCGAAATATTCGGCTCGGCCGGCAGTATCCGTTTTGCTGTATTTAACCAAAAGGAAATTGTATTAACTACCGAAAATGCACAACAGGTATTTTCATTCGATCTTTTGCAACATGTGCAGCAACCGATGATAGCAAAAGTGGTACAATATTTTTTAGACAGGGAACCCAATCCATGTCCGCCTAAAGAAGGGTTTGATGTATTGAAATTGATGGATGAATTTACGGGGTTGAATGGTTGAATGGTTGAAGGGTTGCGAAAGATCTTCTGTTTGGCTATAGTGTTTTGTGCCAGTCAATAAAAGGCTTTGATGGCTTATGGTCATAGTCCATTATGACTTTTTAAAAGAAAGATAATCCAGGAAATAAATGACTTTAATGGAAAAATTATTTTGCATAGCTGTGTTTAGAGTGTGGCCCAGGTTTTTATAATATTTGTGTTGAATATGCTGGTTGGTTAGTTTGCCGGAGTCTTTCCATCCTATGTTGATAAAACTACCCAGTGCAAACTGCCAGGTATATACCATATCTATATTAAAATAATTTTCATTTCTTTCAGGGTTGGTATTTACAGCATTTTCCGGTTGCAGGCTGCCATCTTCTTTTAACATAAAAAAACTTTTATAAGCTACCTTACTCCAATAATGCCTTGCACGGAAAGTAATGCCCATTTTAATGTTGAAATTATATTTTACGTTAAATATATTTTCTACCGTGGTTCTTTTTCTTAATCCAAAATGAATACTGTCGTTTTGGATAAAAGCAAAACCAACATCATTATTTGCAAATGCATTATAGCTGCTAAACTTTACCGTTAGCTTGTCATTAAACCTGTACTGGTTAGAAAGAAATAATTCAGCAGTATTGCCATTAAATTGATTTACGATGGTTTGGTTAAAATCTATGGAGGCAGCATATTTTTTGGCAAGATTTGAGTTGATATAAAATCCTGCACGCACGTTAGCCGGTTTTTTAAACATTCTTCCAGGAATTCTGGCTTCATAAAAATCCTGTTGCACTGCTGTGTTTCCTGCCCGTATGCCCACATTCCATAAGTTCTTAAACTGGCTGTTTACCCTTGTATAAATATCCAGGTATTGATACCTGCGTGGGCTGTATGATTGTGAGTAATTACCTCCCAATGAAATATTGATATTATTGTAAAATAATTTTGGTTTGGTAAACTTATACCAGGTGTTAAATCCATAATCAAAATAATTGTTGTTGGTAAAATACCCCAAATCGTTTTGCTGGTATTTATTGTCTGCAGCATAATGGTGCACTTCAAAATTAAAAGGCCCACGAAATTTGCCCAGGTTTATTTCATACAATTGCCCGCTTACATCTTTACCCTGGTTGTAACCTAACAGCGAGCTGTTGGCCAGTTTGCCCCATAAATTCCAATCTACTTTTTTGTCATACAAATCAAAAAGACCTGCTGTTACATTGGCATCATATGTAGTGCCACTTCGCATTACATTGGTGTTTATTAATGTTACGCTGCTGTTGTTTTTCATCGTTTGATCTAACACCAGTATATTGTAATTGGTCCATGGGCTGGTTTCTATTTCATATTCCTGGCCGGTACTGTTTTTTCTAATACTGGCATATTGAGGTTTGGTGATAGCATTAAAAATACCGATACCGAGTCCTTTGGCATTGCGGCCGCTTAGTTTGGTAGCATTTACAAGTTTTGTTTCTGAAGGGTTACTTATTATTGTTTCAGTACTGTCTGTAAGATAATAGGGTGTTGAAATGTTTAAAGGAGTACCACCAATGCGGCGGCTATAAAAGAAATTCCCTTTATTAAATAATTCTGTTCCTTCTGTAAAAAAAGAACGGTTCTCATTAAATCTTACTTCAAAAGGGGATAGGTTTAGCACCTGGTTGTCGCTTTGCACCTGTCCAAAATCGGGTATCAACGTCATGTCTAAAGTAAATCCCCTGCTGATACCATATTTTACATCCATACCACCGTTTACAGAAGCATTTACATTTTTGCTGCTTACTGTTTTTGGTACATGATTAAGGTAGGTAGAAATATAAGGAGAAAAAGAAAGCCGGATGGGAGCTTTAATATTTTCTATTCCTGTTAAAAGCCCCGCCTGGTTCATTGTTCCAAATTTGTTAGGGTCAATGGGGCTCCAGCTAACCTGTTTACCTGCCTTTACCCGTTTACGTATGATATTCAGGCCCCAGTTTTGAATATTGTTTTTACTAAATCTTAAAGCAGCGTATGGAATGCGCATTTCAAAAGACCAACCTTTGTCTGTGATTTTTGTGGCCGTTTGGTAAACAGTGCTCCAACTGTCATCTTCATTGTTTAAAGAATACTTGGCATCATATTGTTCGCCAAGAGCTGTTACATAAAAGCCTACGCCGTTTATTTTATCATGATAGGTGTCAAACTGTATTCCGGCAAAATCGTTTATTCCAATCATATCCCTTCCTACCAGTTCTGTTGATATAGAATCCCTGCTTTTTTCATAGCAAAAACCCGCAACATAAAAAGCATTATCATCATACAATACCCATACTTCTGTTTTTGTAGCTTCATTTTCTTTATTGCCAAAAGAAGGGCGCTGTTCTGTAAAATCAGTAAACCGGGTAGCATTTTTCCATGCTTCATCGTTTATGTTGCCGTCAATTTTTACTGGTAATAATGTTCTTACTGCTTTTATAGAGCGGGAGCTATCCTGTGCCTGTGCACAAATAAAAAAAAGCATACAAAGAAAATATATAAATAAAGATTTCATGGCTCAACAACCGGAAACAACAACTGTTTCTCCCTTATTTTAATTAGACCGCAATTTGAAATAAATTTTTTATACCATTAGCTTAATAATAGATGAAAGGTGATAATGGAATGATGAAAGTATTGTACGGGGGGATGAGATGTACGTTTTTTACATAGAAATGCCGGCAGTTTAATTTTTTGGTTTAAAAAATTACTGCCGGCAAATTATTTTACGCTTAAGAACAATTATTAGATCTGATAACGTAAATATTTTTTAATTAACAGGAATATATATTTAGTTCACTTTTTAATATTAAACCTGCATTTGCTCCGTTGGGGCATCAGCTTTGTAGCAACAGGCAAATGGCGTTTCCAATTGCTCCTTAGGAGCAATACCGTGCATATAAATATCCAAAAATGTTTTGCTCCCAAGGAGCAAATATAACAGCAACATTATTTCTATACAAAGCATTAGCACCTAAAGGGATTTAAAGCACTTGCAAACTAAATACCTATTCCTGTAAATTTAAGTAATCTGGCTTTTTAAAAAATTTTCTATCGCATTGCAGGGAACCATAAAAGGTTTACTGTCTATTACAATATTCAGGTCACTGCCTGCTACGGTATAAGTACCTATAATTTCCTGCCCAAAAAAGCTGACACTAAAATTGCCCATGCTGGTATCGCCGGTAAAACTACCGCTTTGCTTTTCTACTGCTTTTTTTGCTTTATCAAGTACTGTTTCTGCATCTCCGCTAAAGGGGAGGGTAAAATTACATGCTGCCATAACTTCAAATTTAATAATATTGAGTTAAATGAAAACAGCCATCGTAAAATTTATTTTACAATGGCTGTTATTTTGTATAAAGTGACGGAATTATATTTTTATAATAAAGAGCTTAGTTACCACCTACACGCCCGCTTTTTCTATCTTTAGATCTGCCAATGATATATCCACCACCTGCACCTACAACACCACCAATGATAGCTCCTTTTGCATTTTTACCGATAATGGCACCTGCTACAGCTCCACCAACACCACCTATAATGGCACCCTGTGCAGCTTTGCTCATTCCTTTTTTAGTACTTGCCGCAGGTGCTGTTGAGCCACTGCTTTGATTATTACCCGATCCACTGTTATAAGTGTTGTTGCTACTATTAGTTCTTGTATTCCTGGTTGTTGAACTTTTTCTATCCGGAACGGTAGATTTACCTGAAACAACACCACCACCATTAATAAATTCATCAGGATTTGCAATGGCACCTGTATCACTCAAATAACTGCTGTTATAAAATGAAGAATCGCTTAAGGATATAATTTCTTTATTGGCGTTTAAATCTGCTTTTGGTTTACATGCAGTAAAAGCTGCAGCAATGGCCAGAAAGTAAAAAATCTTTTTCATAAAATTTGTTTTAAGTAATTAGAATAAATCAAGGTAAATAAATGCTGATGGTCGTTTTTAAATTATCCGTCATCAGTATCCTTAGTATTGATAAAACCATGCCACAAATAAAAAGCAACTTGTTTTTTCCATTTCAATTAACAATTAAAAAGACCTTAAATGATTTTAATGATTTGGCTATTTTACTGATTATTAATAATTATATGGCGGTTCACTTGATATTATTACATTTTTGTTAGATATTAGAGTCACGTTAACAGGTTACAATATCATTTTTATTTTTTCATGTCTGTTAATAACCCTGATAAAACAAGAAAGCCAGTTGTAGATATCATTATCATCACAACGTAATATTAAAACTATGGCTTATCTGTATGATGTATTTATTTCTTACAAACGTGGTAAGATTAATGAACAATGGCTGAGAGAAATATTTCTTCCTTTTTTTGAAGATTACCTCAATAATGAGCTCCCGTTTCAGCCAAAGATATTTGTTGATACAACGGCCCTTACGCCCGGTGTAGATTTTAGTAACGAACTTTTTAGAAACCTGATGTATTCCAAATGTATGGTTTCAATATGGTCTCCGCCGTATTTTAGAAGAAGCGAATGGTGTGTAAAAGAATTTCTTACCATGAAATACAAACAGGATTTTCATAAGTTGAATGCCGGTACTGTTCCCCGAACACTTATATGGCCAGTATTGTATCGGGAGATAGAGCCACTGCCGGAACTGGCTAATCAAATTTCTTACCTTGATTATAGTGAATTTAATGTGGTAGGGGAAGCATTTTTTAGAAGCGATAAATTTTTAAGGTTCCAGGAAAAGCTGCAGGCTGATATCTCCAGCATTGTAGATATTATCAATAATGTGCCTCCCATGGATCCCTTTTTTGAAACAAGTGAAGGAAGAGATAATACTATAAAAGAATTAAAAACATATTTTGAGGGTAAGGTAGAGCAGTCAGATTTGATCATTCAAAATCCGATCTCATGGTAGCTGTTCCACAAAAAGTGAACAGGGTAATCACTTTTTATTCTTACAAAGGAGGCGTAGGCCGTTCAATGGCATTGGCAAATATTGGGGTTTTGCTGGCCAAGTGGGGCTATAAAACTTTGCTGATTGATTGGGACCTGGAAGCGCCGGGTATTGAAAATTATTTTAAGGAACATTTGAATGTAGCAGATGTTCAGCAAAAGAATGGCTTAATTGACCTTTTAAATCTAAAGGAAAAGGAAAATGAAATTGCCGTGCATGAACTGGATTGGAAAACTTATACCACTACCATCAGGCCTGATAAAAATACCTCCCTTGATTTGATAACGGCTGGAAAGAGAGATGATGCTTATTTTAATAAAGTAAGGCAATTTGATTATAATTCTTTTTATATCCATTCTGATGGTGGACAGTACCTGGAAGACCTTCGTGAATACTGGCTGGAAAAATATGACTTCATCCTGATAGACAGTCGTACAGGCCTTACCGATAGCAGTGGTATTTGTTCTATTCATATGCCCGACATTTTAGTTTTATTATTTACTCCAAACGATCAGAGTTTTAACGGTATAAAGGAAGTAGCACATAAAGCTATTAACGGACAAAAGCAAATTATTTTCGACCGGTTTAGACTGAGGGTGTTGCCCATACCCAGCAGGATAGAAAATGCAGAAACGATGTTGCTGGATGAGTGGATGAAAAAAATTTACAGGGAATCTGCAGATATGCTGGATTGGTTACCCATGAAAGAAATGAACCTGAATGAATTAAGCATTACCCCTGCAGATCTGATAGGGCCGATAAAAATTCCCTACAAAACATTATATGCTTATGGGGAAAGGCTGGCCGTAACCGAAAGAGGCACAACAGATCCGCAGGATATTGGATACGTTTATGAAAGCATAGCTGCTGTGCTGGCCAATGACCTGCAAAATATTCATTTAATAAAAGATGCAAGAGATCTTCTTGTTAAAAAAGCCAGGGGAGAAGAAGTGATAGATTACTCCGAATTGGAAAGAAAATTTGCCGATCAGCAACAGGCCACTACACAACTAACGGAGGAGTTGAAACGAAAAGAGAGTTTGATTGAAGTTAAAACATTACAGATAAAAAAGAAACGAAACAGGCTGATCTGGATTTTACCTTTATTGGCCATTTTAATTGCAGGCACTTTTTATATTGTAGGTTCGGTTAATAAGAATGCTGCAATCAATATTTTTCCTGCTTCCAATGATTCTGTTAGTGCTACGGCAAACGAACAAAGCAAGGCAGCAGATTTTGCTACCACTTATTCTACTTCTTCCCAGCAGGCAGAACTGGGTTTTAATTTATTGATGGCAGGCAAATTTTATGAACTAGACAAAGCATACCAGGATACTTTTGCAGACATAAAAGAAAAAATTGAATTCGCCATTGCTTATCGTTTTCAGGATATAGCAGATTCTTTTTATTTGCTGGCCAAACAAAATCCGGTTTCATTATCCGGCTTATTTGCAGATACGGTATCTAATTTCGGAATCTTGCGAAATATACCTGCAAAAAATTTAGCGGCCAGGTTAGTAGTCCTTCAAAAATCGGCAAAAATAAGTAACAGGCCTATTGATTCCACTTTTGACCTGCAGTTAGATCCCAGGGGTTTTAAAGCCATTTATTCTGTTACCGGCAATGTATTGCTGGATAAAAATACTGTGTATAAATCAGTAAAAACAGTTGATACTTTTCTTTTTAATCCACAGCAAAAGATTCAATATTTTAAATACAAAGTAATAGACAGCATACCTGTGGCACCGGTTGTAAGAAAAACAACTGTTGAAGTTTTTTTCTGCCCAAGTAATGATAAGCAAAGTTACAGCAGGGCCAATGCCATTGTAAATGCGTTAAAGGCCAACAAAAATTTTGTAGTAAGTTCTAAAAGTAATTTCAACAGCAGCAAAGATCCCTCTTCTCCTTATTATTTTAAAGAATCACAGATAAGGTATAGTGGCAGGGAGGGGCTAAAAATTGCCACAGAAATACAACAGATTATACGAAAATCTTCTGCTATGCCAATTAGTATAGTGGCAGCAAGAACACCTGCAAAAAATTATGTAAGCGTATTTATATGCGACAATGCTTTAAATGATATGGATTTTAAGAACCAGCAATATCAAAACAATATTCCTCAAAATATAATCAAGAAAAAAAATTAATACCCTTGCTTAAATAAATTTTAATTAAAAAAACATTACAATGAGCATTACTAAAATTATTGTAAAAGGCAGTAAACAAATATCCGGCCCGGCAGAAAATGGCGATGATGTATTTCAACTGAAAGAAAGCTACCAAGTGGGCGGCAGCACCAGGGGAGTGGCTGGCAGCCATGAAATAATTTTAAAAAAATCTGAAGTGGTAGAACTTCAGTTTGATGATGACACAACTTGGTTTTGTAATGCAGATACACTGGAAGATGTATTTCCGGAAGCCGTGGCAGTAAAACGTTCGGCCAGTGATGTGTTTGTTATTCCGTCCGGCATCAGCAATGTGCAGGAAGAAAGGGGCCTTGTGGGAGATGTGTTGTTA
>JBBRFX010000054.1:0-22712 GCA_038241275.1 Chitinophagales bacterium | reverse complement strand
CGTTATTGCGGATGCCCGCAGTCCCCGTGATGGAAAATTTATTCAGAAACTAGGTTCTTACAATCCCCTGACCGTTCCGGCTACTATCCAGATCGACCGTCAGAAAGCATTGGATTGGTTACAGAAAGGTGCTCAACCCACTGATACTGTACGCCGTATTCTTTCTTTCAAAGGAGTGTTGTTCCTAAAGCATTTACTTCGTGGTGTAGGCTTAGGCTTATTTGATGAAGCAACTGCAATGGAGAAATTTACCAAATGGAGTACTGAGCATGAAGCACACGTTTCTCGCCGTCAGGGTGCGCACAAAAAAGTTCGCACAGAAAAACGCAATGTACCTGTAGTACGTAAAGTTGAAGAAAAAATTGAAGAGGCTCCAGTAGCAGAAGCTCCGGTAGCAGAAGCAGCAGCCCCTTCAGAAGAACCAAAGACAGAAGAATAATTGCCTCTGCCTGAACATTCTTAAGTCCTGCTTTTTTAGTAGGACTTTTTTTTATCGCTGATTGTTTGGATTACATGGATTTTGCTGAACTAAACGATGTTGTATTATCTGTTGGATTGACTGTCTATAAATTTTTTTGAGCCCGACATTTGTATTTTATAGCATCATCCTTGCGTCGCACACTTATACGGTATACCTTTGTTCAACTATGCAATCATTAAAAAAACATTATAAAGTTCCCGGAGGCATTGTGGTATGAGTCAATATTTTAAAATAGGAAAATTTGCAGCCAGCCATGGTCTAAGCGGAGAATTGGTTTTAGTACATAGCCTGGGAAAAAAAACAGCGCTTAAAGATCTGGAAGCTTTGTTTATAGAAGAATCGAAAGATAACTTCATGCCTTATTTTATTACAGCTACTTCTGTAAAGAACGATGCTGAAGTGTATGTAAAAATTGAAGGGATAGATAATAAAGAAATTGCCCGAAAATTTACACCTAAGGAAGTATGGATGGCAGCGGAAGATTTTTATAAATTTGCCGCAAAAACAGCACCCATTTCTATGTTGGGCTACGATTTGATGGATGGTGAAACTAACCTGGGCGAAATTATTGAAGTGATAGAACAGCCGCACCAGATTCTTTGTACTATTTTATACAACGGAAATGAAGCATTGATCCCGGTGCATGAAAACAATTTGGTAAAAATGGATCAGAAAAATAAAAAGGTTTATGTAGAGGTACCCGATGGATTGCTGGAAATTTATGGATGAGATTGATGATTTATGATTTTAGATTTGTGCACCAGTAATATTCAGACTAGTAAGAAAAACAAGTAAATCGCCAAGCCTAAAAAACGTTTAACGTTAAACCTTTTAAACGTTAAACCTTTATAAAATGCAACGGATTATAGCACATTTTGATTTGGATTCTTTTTTCGTTTCAGTTGAAGTTATCAACAATCCATCGCTTAAAGGTAAACCTGTAATTGTAGGTGGAAAGGATAGAGGTGTGGTGGCCGCATGCAGTTATGAAGCAAGAAAATTTGGCATTCACTCTGCAATGCCTTCTAAAAAAGCACAGCAACTTTGCCCGCAGGCTATTTTTGTAAAAGGGCATCACAGCGAGTACAGCCGTTATTCCCGTTGGGTTACACAAATCATTGCATCAAAAGCACCTTTGTTTGAAAAAGCATCGGTTGATGAATTTTACCTGGATCTTACCGGTATGGACAAATTTTTTAATCCACTGCAATGGACCATTGATCTTCGTAAAGAAATCATGAACGAAACTGGCCTGCCTATTTCATTTGGGTTAGCATCCAGTAAGCTCTTAGCCAAAATTGCCACGAATAAAGCAAAACCAAATGGTTATTTACAAATACCATTTGGCAAAGAAAAAGATTTTCTTGCCCCGTTGTCTACTACAGAAATCCCTGGTGTGGGAGAGCAAACCAAATTAGTGTTACAGGGCATGGGCATCTTTACCATTAATGATATTTACACTGCCGGTGAAAAAATGCTGGAAGAGCGTCTGGGAAAATGGGGAACAGATTTGTGGCAGAAAAGCCAGGGAATTCATCATAGTGAAGTAACGCCTTATCATGAGGCCAAATCCATTTCATCTGAAAATACTTTTGAGGAAAATAAAACAGATATCACTTTTTTAAAAGCAGAATTGGTGCGGCTTACAGAAAAGATTTGTTATGAGTTAAGACAGGATGGAAAAGTGGCTGGTTGTATAGCTGTAAAAATCCGGTACCCCGATTTTGAAACCACTAGCAGGCAAACAACGATACCTTATACCAGTGCCGATGATGAAATTATCCTGGTGGTAAAAAATCTTTTTTTGAAGTTATATAAAAAAGGAATGGCAGTAAGATTATTGGGAGTGAGACTAAGTGAACTTACCAATGATGCCGTGCAAACCAATCTGTTTAATGATACAGAACGTAAGGCAGATTTGTATAAAGCCATTGATGAAGTAAAAAACCGTTTCGGAAAAATTATCGTAAAAAGAGCTTCTTCCAATTAATTACATTCTACGGTTTTTACAATCGCTTATAAGGTCTTTGTAGCTGCCAATGTAGTAACACAACGGATGTTCAACTTTCACTTTTAACCCGTTCCTTTGAACCCGGCAGGCTTTCACATTTAGCGGCAGAGACATTATCAAAACACTATAAGATTTCCCCACCCACAATGCAACGCACAAACCCTTATAGGCTTTGGCAAGCTTTCACCTTTCACCTTTGACTTTTGACCTTTGACCTTTCACTTTTGACCTTTCACCTTTCCCCTTCACGGTTCATCTATCAAATCATACACCGTTCTTTTCTCCAGTATTTTTAAAGTGGCATCTCTTGTCATAATCATTACCCTGTTTAAGCCGCAATGTTTTTCATTGCAATCTTTACATTTTTGGTAAAAGTTAAGGCTCACACAGGGTAACATGGCAATGGGCCCTTCAATGATGCGGAACACCGCAGCCAGTGTAGTTTTTTTTGGATGCGCAGACAACATATAACCGCCGCCTTTACCTTTTTTACTTTCAAGTATATTATTTTGTTTTAATTGGAGTAATATGTTCTCCAGAAATTTTATCGGGATATTTTTCTTCTCTGCTATTTCTGCAATTAACACAGGACCCTTGCCATAATATGCAGCCAGGTAGCCCAGTGCTTTTAAACCGTATTGTGTTTTTTTAGATATCATTGATACCAAAAATAAGGATAATTACCCGTGTTAAAAAAGACAGCGGAATCCGGGTGAATGTTAATTTTCATTAAATATGTTCACATTTATACCAGCCTTAAAGTTTACCTCTGCCTTAAAACCCTTTGTTTATAAGGAATTTTAAGGAATTTTCAAGCAATTTTATACCCAGTGCTATTATAAATATTTTTTCTAATTCCGGTTTTCTGTTGTAGGTTTGTCTATCTAACAAGTAGACTACATTTTATGTTACAGAATTTCAACAGCAGACATAGTAATTTTTATCACAATAATAGCTGTTGTTGTTAAATGCATTGGTGTAACGATAACCCTCTTTTTTTATTCTTGCCTATAAACATATTTTAAATTGTAACAACACATGAGTGATAACGGGAAAAATATAGCTGAGCGAATAGTCTGCCAAATAAGTAGACTAAATGCCTTGGATGCAATGGCTGCATTGGTAGATGCTTTTCCTGGCCAGGTTACTTTTAGTACCAGTTTTAGTTTCGAAGACCAGGTTATAACACATGATATCCTGAGCAATCAATTACCTATTAATATATTCACTCTGGATACCGGCCGTTTATTTGCAGAAACGTACTCAGTTTGGAGCAGTACCAATGAACGCTATAAAACAAGCGTGAAAGCATATTATCCAAAACATGAACTTTTGCAGGAATTTATTGAAGCAAAAGGACCGAATTCGTTTTATGAATCTGTAGAGAACCGCAAGCAATGCTGTCATATCCGCAAGGTAGAACCACTGCAAAGAGCATTGGCAGGAAACAAAGTTTGGATAACCGGATTGAGGGCCGAACATTCTGCTGCCCGTCATAACCTGCAGCAGGTAGAGTGGGATGAAACGAACCAGCTCATAAAATATCATCCTTTGCTTAACTGGACAACTGAAAAAGTAAAAGAGTATATAGCTAAACATAATATTCCATATAATCCGCTTCACGACAAAGGGTTTATAAGTATAGGCTGTGCGCCCTGCACAAGAGCAGTAAAGCCAGGCGAAGATTTCAGGGCAGGCCGGTGGTGGTGGGAAGATGCCAGCAAAAAAGAATGCGGACTACATGAAAATGTGGCTGTAACGGAAAATAAATATTCATGAAATTCAAACTAATAAAGTAAATGGTAGTTAATAACAATGTGCAATTAAATGATAAGGCTTCAAGAGGTTATGAATTTGATTACCTGGATAATCTTGAGTCAGAATCCATTCATATTTTCAGAGAAGTTGCAGGGCAGTTTGAACGGCCGGCCTTGTTGTTTTCGGGAGGTAAAGATTCTATTGTATTAGTGCACCTGGCGTTAAAAGCTTTTAGCCCCGGCAAATTTCCGTTTCCATTGGTGCATATTGATACGGGCCATAATTTTAAAGAGGCGCTGGATTTTAGGGATGAACTGGTAAAAAGCATTGGTGAAAAACTGATCGTACGCAAAGTAGTTGATACCATTAAAGAAAAAAATCTGACAGAACTAAAAGGAAAATTTGCCAGCCGCAATGCTTTGCAAACTTTTACGCTGCTGGATGCGATCGAAGAATTTAAGTTTGATGCCTGTATAGGCGGCGCCCGCAGGGATGAAGAAAAGGCAAGGGCAAAAGAAAGAATTTTTTCTGTCAGGGATGAATTTGGACAATGGGATCCAAAACTTCAAAGGCCTGAATTGTGGAACACCTACAATGGACGAATACATAAAGGCGAAAATGTAAGAGTATTTCCCATCAGCAACTGGACGGAGCTTGACAT
This sequence comes from Chitinophagales bacterium, assembly GCA_038241275.1. GTDB lineage: Bacteria > Bacteroidota > Bacteroidia > Chitinophagales > Chitinophagaceae > Ferruginibacter. The sequence goes on along the minus strand of JBBRFX010000054.1, from coordinate 17,801 downwards.
TTGGAACTATATTAAAAGAAATAATATTGAGCTGCCTTCTATTTATTTTGCGCATGAAAGAGAAGTGTTGGAATATGAAGGTCAATTGGTGGCTACTTCAGAATTTATCCAGATGGAAGCGTCTGATAAAGTTGCTGTAAAACAGGTAAGGTATAGAACCGTTGGAGATATGACCTGTACCGCAGCCGTTGAATCTTCGGCTTCCAATATTGATGATATCATCAAAGAAATAATTGCTACCAAAACAAGTGAGCGTGGCGAAACAAGAATAGATGACAGGGTTAGTGAAGCTGCAATGGAAGACAGGAAGAAGGGCGGGTATTTTTAGGGGAAGTCAAAAGTCAAAAGTCAAAAATCAAAAGTGGTGAAAAGTGAAAGGTGAAAAGTGAAAGGTGAAAAAATGAAGAGACCGAAAAGTTAAAGACTCTTCATAAATCACAAATCATAAATCACAAATCATAAATCACAAATCATAAATCACAAATCATAAATCACAAATCATAAATCACAAATCATAAATAACAAATCATATTTCATTCAATGGACATTTTAAGATTTATAACAGCAGGCAGTGTAGATGACGGCAAAAGCACATTGATAGGTCGTTTATTGTACGACAGCAAATCAATTATGATAGATCAACTGGCGGCTATAGAAAAACAAAGCAGGAATAAGGAAGATGGCGAAATAGATTTGGCTTTGCTCACTGATGGCCTGCGTGCAGAAAGGGAGCAGGGGATTACCATTGATGTGGCCTATAAATATTTTAATACACCAAAACGTAAATTTATTATTGCAGATGCACCCGGTCATATACAATACACCCGTAACATGGTTACCGGTGCATCCAATGCAGACCTTGCCATTATTTTGGTAGATGCCCGCCATGGCGTAGTGGAACAAACCCGCCGACATTCTATCATCGCATCGTTGCTCAATATTCCTCATGTAGTGATAGCAATTAATAAAATGGATTTAGTGGCTAACTCAGAAGATGTGTACAATAATATAGTGATTGATTATGCAAAAGTGGCTGTATTATTGGGTTTAAAGAATGTAAAATATATTCCCATCAGTGCTATTAACGGTGATAATATAGTAGAAAAATCTCCAAATTTTCCCTGGTACGAAAGTGCTTCTTTGTTGGAGATATTAGAAACCGTAGAAGTAGCGGAAGATATTAATTATAGTGATGCAAGGTTTCCTGTTCAATATGTGGTACGCCCGCAATCAGAAGACCTGCACGACTATCGTGGATATGCAGGTAAGATTATAAGTGGTGTTTATAAAAAGGGAGACAAGGTTACCATACAGCCATCGGGGCAGCAAAGTACCATTAGCCGGATTGAAATGGAGGGCAAAGAAATACAACAGGCATTTGCTCCACAAAGTGTGATTTTGCATATTGAAGATGATATTGATGTAAGCAGGGGCGACCTGATTGTGTTGAGCGATAACCAGCCAAGTGTAGAAAATGAAGTTGAAGTATTACTTTGCTGGATGGGAAATAAACCGCTGGAAGCGGGCAATAAATACCTTTTGCAAATAAACAGCCGGGTGGTAAAAGCTGTTGTAAAGGAAATTTCATATAAACTAAATGTAAACTCTTTGCAAAAAGAAGATGCGCCTGAAAAAGCAGTATTGAATGATATTGTAAAAGCTACCATCAAAACGGCCTCTCCAATTGTTTTTGATGCTTATTCAAAACTTAGGGTGAATGGTGGCGCTATTTTAATTGATGAAACAAGCAATGTAACCGTAGGAGCCTGTATGATTCAGTAAAATCCAACAATCATTTCCATCACTTTAATACCTAAAAATGAGTAGTGCTGTTTTTATAAATACACTTTTTCAACAACATCAAAAGTCTACCAAGTCTTTTCCGGATAAGGAATTGGCCGTAGCCTTTATTGATGGCTTTTTTAAATTTTTGTTCATACCGGAAGGTCAGAAAAAACTCTCCGAATTTGAATTGTCAAAAGAGTACGAATCTTATAAAAGCCACCTGTGCACATTGATCTACGACGTAGTTGCAGATGGAGAAAAAACACAGGAAATAGCCAATTCTTTTTTTGATGAAATTCCCAATATTTACAATGCCTTACTAAAAGATGCAGCAGCCATATTACAATTTGACCCTGCTGCAGAATCAATGGAAGAAGTGTTGGTTGCTTATCCGGGATTTTATGCTACGGCTATTTATCGTTTATCCAACCGGTTGTGGAGGCAGGGCGTAACATTATTGCCAAGGGTTTTTGCCGAATATGCTCATAGTGAAACCGGTATCGATATTCATCCCGGAGCCACAATTGGAGCATCCTTTTTCATTGATCATGGAACAGGAATTGTGATAGGTGAAACAGCAATCATAGGCGATAATGTAAAAATATATCAAGGCGTAACGCTCGGAGCATTGAGTGTAAATAAAGCACAGGCAAAATCAAAGAGACATCCAACCATCGAAGACAATGTGGTAATATATTCCGGGGCTACTATACTTGGGGGTGATACAATAATAGGCAGCAATAGTGTTATTGGAGGTAATGTATGGCTCACCAATAGTGTATTGCCGGAATCAATTGTGTACCATAAAAGTGAAGTCTCTATCAGGGATAAAAACCCTTTGCCGGATGTATTAAATTTTGTGATTTAAAAACGCCCTCCAGATCGAATATGTATGTGAACTATTAGAGCTAAAAGGGGTTATACAGATGGAAAGCATTAAATAAAATAATGTCCTCTGTAAAAAGGAAAACTAAGAAGCTGAATAAAAAAACTGAATGATAGAAATGGTTTCAAGAGGAAGGTTGATGAGGTTTATCTTAAATTAATAACACTAAAAAATAAATAATGAAAGCAAATAACATCCTGGAAACAATTGGCAATTCGCCGCATGTCCGGTTAAATAAATTATATGGTGCCGATCATCAGGTTTGGATAAAATTAGAAAAAACAAATCCGGGCGGAAGTATTAAAGATCGTATAGCATTAGCTATGATTGAAGATGCAGAAGCAAAAGGATTGTTGAATAAAAACAGTGTTATTATTGAGCCTACATCTGGCAACACTGGTATTGGTTTAGCAATGGTGGCTGCAGTAAAGGGATATAAAATCATCCTGGTAATGCCCGAAAGTATGAGCATAGAAAGAAGAAGGTTGATGGCATTGTATGGGGCAGAATTTGTATTGACCCCAAGAGAAAAAGGGATGAAAGGAGCAATTGAAAAGGCAACTGAATTAACTGCTGCCACAGCAGGTGCATGGATGCCTCAACAATTTGATAACCCCGCCAATACAGAAATTCACCGCAAGACTACTGCCCTGGAAATACTTAATGATTTTCCCGAAGGCCTGGATTATTTAATTACCGGTGTAGGTACCGGCGGGCATATAACCGGTGTGGCAGAAATATTAAAACAACATTTTCATTCTTTAAAAGTATTTGCAGTGGAGCCGGAATTATCACCGGTGTTAAGTGGTAAAGCTCCTGGCCCGCATCCTATACAGGGTATTGGGGCAGGCTTTATACCATCTATACTTAACATAGAAATATTGGATGGCATTATACAGGTGAGTAAAGAAGAAGCGTTTGCCTACACACAAAGATTGGCAAAAGAAGAAGGCATTCTTGTAGGTATTTCTTCAGGGGCGTCACTTGCTGCTGTTGCAAAAAAGTTAAGTGAGATTCCTGAAGGATCCAAAGTGCTCACTTTTAATTACGATACCGGAGAAAGGTATTTATCAATCGAAGGATTATTTGAATAATTAATTAATAAAGGGAAAAAGCCCGGAAGGGCTTTTTTTTAAAACTATAATCTATCAAAATAGTAGACTTTTATGACACAATCATACCTGCAAAAAGGAAAAGTAATTATAGCCGGTGCCGGTTGCGGCGATCCGGAATTAATTACAATGAAAGCCGTTCGTTACCTGCAACAGGCAGACGTGGTATTGACAGACAGGCTTGTGAGTAAAGAAATATTAAAACAATATGTGAATGCCAAAGCATCTGTTATTTATGTGGGTAAACAATGCCGCAGAGGATTCAGCACACCACAAAAAACGATCAATGAACTAATGGTGCAATTTGCACTGGAAGGAAAACTGGTAGTGCGTTTAAAAGGAGGCGATGCTACGATATTTGCCAATGTTTTAGATGAATTGGAAGCAGTAGTGGCCAATCATATTCCATATGAAATTATACCGGGTATTTCTGCTGCCATGGGGGCTGCAGCTTATACCGGCATACCGCTTACGGCAAGAGGATATTCTACAGCCATCCGGTTACTTACTTTTTATAAATCGGATGTTGTTACAGATGCCTACTGGAAAGAACTGGCTAACACAAATGATACACTGGTATTCTATATGTCATCAGAAACATTGGATGGCGTGGTGGAAAATCTTTTAAAAAATAATATCGCAGCAGATAAATTATTGGCGGTAGTAGAGCAGGCAACTACACCCATGCAAAAGGTACACACCAGCAGTTTGCCCGGGTATCAGAAAAAACTTGGGGGTAAAGTATTTGCATCGCCCACATTGGTGATTATTGGAAAAGTAGTGTCGTTGCATGAAAAATTTTCATGGGTTGCCAATGCAGTATCAAGTGAAGAATACTTTAAACCAATAGAAGATATTCAGTTTGAAACGTTGATGGATGAAAGTTTAAAAACAACTGCCTTTAAAATTTAAGGAGATTAAAATTATTTATACTAATACAAAACCGCAACAGATGCTTGGTGAGAATAAATTTAAAATATTGTTGGATTTGGTTAACGCTGCTACAAAGGATGAATTAATCTGGATGAATGGATATTTGAATGGCATTGTGCAAAATCATACAGCCAGGCCTCAGCCTGCAGTAGCAGCCACGCAGCAGGCAAATAAAATCACTATTTTGTATGGCACAGAAACAGGTAATTCTAAAAGACTGGCAACTGATTTTGCTTCCAGGGCTAAGCAACAAAATATTCATGCAAGGGTGATTGGCATGGACCAATACCGCCTGGCAGATTTGCAAAAAGAAGAAATATTATTGGCAGTGGTAAGTACGCATGGCGAAGGAGAGCCGCCAATTGCGGCCAAAAAATTCTATGATTATATTCATAACAATGGGTTTAAACTGGATAAACTAAAATACGGAGTGCTTGCATTGGGCGATACTTCCTATCCATTATTTTGCAAAACAGGCGAAGATGTGGATGGGCAGTTAAAAAAACTTGGGGGCCGGCGGATAGCCACTTTGCAAAAGTGTGATATAGAATATGAAGAAGAAGCCGGTAGTTGGTTTAATAATGTACTGCAAAGTTTAAGCCTTCAAAATATTGAGCAGCCCGTTGTAGAATTAATAACGGCAGCACCCAAAAAAACAGGAAAACAAATTTACGAGGGAACAGTACTTACAAATATCAATTTAAATGATCGTGGTTCTAAAAAGCATACCTATCATATAGAAATTTCTGCAGATGCTGTAGCATACCAATGCGGCGACTCAGTGGGTATAGTACCGGAAAATCCCACTGCAGAAGTGGAAGCCATTATAGCAACGGCTAATGCAGATGGAAATAAAAAATTACTTTTTAAAAATGAAACAGTAAGTATTTATGATTTGCTTAAACATAAAATAAATATCATTCATCTTACTGAAAGATTGGTGAAGCAATATGCAGAAACTGTGCAGCAGGAAATTCCGGCGGCAAGGATGAACCTGCTTGATCTTTTGAAAATATACCCTGTTAAAGACACCGCACAGTTTGAAGACATCATTTGTAAAATGAATGCTGTTTCTCCAAGGCTTTATACAATTGCATCTTCACCGGCGGCTCATCCGGGAGAAGTGCATATTGTAGCCGTTAAGGATAAATATGCTGTGAATGGGGAAGAAAAGTTTGGATTATGCTCTAACTTTTTGAGTGCGTTAGAAGAAAACAGTACACAACATTTTTTTATTCAACCAAATAAACGGTTCAGGCTACCCGCAGAAAACAGGGATATCATTATGGTGGGACCGGGTACAGGCATAGCCGCCTTTCGTTCTTTTTTGGCAGAAAGAGATGTTACCGGCGCTACCGGAAGAAACTGGTTGTTTTTTGGCGAACAGCATTTTGTATCAGATTTTTTATACCAAACAGAAATACAGAGCTGGTATGAAACCGGTGTACTTACCAGGGTAAATCTTGCGTTTTCAAGAGATCAAAAACAGAAAATTTATGTGCAACATAAAATGCAGGAGCATGCAGCAGAATTGTATAGTTGGCTTCAGGGTGGTGCTTCCTTTTTCATCTGCGGAAAAAAAGATCCCATGAGCTATGATGTAGAAAAAGCTTTGCTGCAAATTATTATGCAACAGGGAAATAAATCCAATGAAGAAGCCAAACATTATTTGGAACAATTGGAGTTGGACGGCAGGTACGAGAAGGATGTATATTAAGTTGTCCCTTGATTTACAGAAGAAAAAACCTGGCAGGTTTAATGAGTTAAGATGAACCAGGAAATGCTGTTTTAATAAAATAATCTATCAACGAAGAAATACGATATGTCCGATAAAAAGAAATTATCAGCAATAGAAGGAATTAAAACAGCCAGTGATGGCTTACGGGGAACTATAAACGAAAGTTTAAAAGATGAGATCACCGGTGCCATCAGGGAAGATGATAAAGCCCTGATAAAATTTCATGGCATGTACGAACAGGATGACCGTGACAGGCGGGAAGAGCGGGCCGAAAAAAAATTGGACAGGCTTTATACTTTTATGATTCGTTTGCGCTTACCCGGTGGATTTATTTCTCCGGAAAAATGGATTGCAGCTCATCATATAGCCGGCGAAAATTCTACCGGGGTTATAAAAATTACTACAAGACAAACGATACAATTACATGGTTTGCTTAAATCTAATATTCGCCCTACCATACAGGCTTTCGCCGAAGCGAAACTGGATTCTATTGCCACCTGCGGAGATATTAACCGGAATGTAACCTGTGCGTCTCATCCCAAACAATCGTCTTTGCATGCACAGATATTTGCCTTTGCAGATAAAATTAGTGAACTGTTGATGCCTAAAACAAAAGCTTATTATGAGATTTGGCTCGACGAAGAAAAGATAGCAGATAAAAAAGAAGAAGAGGATCCGTTGTACCTGCAACATTATCTACCAAGAAAGTTTAAAATAGGAATTGCTATTCCTCCCAATAATGAAGTGGATGTGTTGACCAATGATTTGGGTTTGATTGCTATCATTGACAATGGACAACTAAAAGGTTTTAATGTGGCAATAGGTGGAGGTATGTCTACTACGCATGGTAATCCGGAAACTTATGCAAGGTTGGCCACAGTAATTGGTTTTGTAGATACGGAAGAAAAAATATTAAAGACAGTATATGAAATTGTAACAGTTCAAAGAGAATTTGGAAACCGGAGTGACAGAAAGCTGGCCAGGCTAAAGTACACAGTAGACAGGATGGGAGTAGATGAATTTAAAAATGAACTTGAAAAAAGAACCGGCTTTACATTAGAGGCCCCAAGGCCCTATGTATTTAATCAGCGGAGCGATTATTTTGGATGGCAACAGGGCGAAAATGGTTTGTGGTATTACACCGTATTTGTAGAAAATGGGAGGGTGCTGGATGATGAAAAATTAGCATTAAAAACAGCTTTGCTTGAGGTAGCAAAAACCGGCAAGTCTAATTTTTTATTTACCGCCAATCAAAATGTTATTATCAGTGATGTTACAGAAAACGATAAAACGGTTATTCAAACCATTCTAAAAAAATTTAAAATAATTGAACATACAGAAGCGGCTTCCGCAATCAGAAAAAATGCGATGGCTTGTGTGGCCTTGCCCACCTGTCCGCTGGCATTGGCAGAAGCACAGCGATACATGCCTTCGTTGATTTCTAAAATAGAACCCTTACTCCTTCAACATGGCATTGCAGATGAAGAAATAATTATTCGCATGACTGGTTGCCCCAACGGTTGTGCAAGGCCTTATGCAGCGGAGATTGCATTTGTAGGCACTGCGCCCGGCAGGTATAATCTTCAACTTGGCGGCGATCACCAGGGGCAAAGACTTAATAAACTGTATAAAGAAAGCCTGGATGAAGCGGCCATATTACAAGAGCTTGATGGTCTTTTTGCTTCTTTTAAAAAAGAGAAAATAACAAATGAAAAATTTGGAGATTTTGTAATGAGAAAAGAAATTGTGTGATACCGGCTGCGGTTTTTCATAGCGTTATCGTTGTGAACTTTGTTCTGTTATTATTTTATTTCCAGTGGAAATGAAATAATAATCAATCCGTTCATCGGCATACCAATTTGCAACGGCCCATCAATAATATATTTTGGCAGCCTATATGCGTAGTTGACTAAAAGGCAAAATATTGAAATCTAAAAACATCCTTTAAAAAAATGATGTTTTTTTTGTTGGTAGAAATTGTAACTATGAGAACACTCAATTTTCATAATGATCCAAATCAGCCTGCTGGCTTTTGTTTACAGTAGTTTTGCACTTTATATAATTATGACGATTGATCCTGCTTTACTGAATAAATACAATGTGCCCGTTCCCCGGTACACCAGTTATCCTACTGTTCCTTTTTGGAAGGATGGTATTGATAGCGCACAATGGAAAGCAGTTTTTCAGGAACAATTTAAACTCAGCAACAGTAAACAAGGGATTAGTCTTTATTTGCATTTACCTTTTTGTGAGTCTTTGTGCACCTATTGTGGCTGCAATAAAAAAATTACTACCAATCATACCGTAGAAGAAGTGTACATGGAGGCCCTGGCAAAAGAGTGGAATATTTACCTTGAGTTAATGAATGAACCTCCGGTTGTGAGGGAGTTGCATCTGGGTGGAGGTACACCTACTTTTTTCTCTCCAGAAAATCTAAAAAAATTATTAAATATTATTTTCGAAAAATCAATTGTAAACCCCGATCATGAATTTAGTATTGAAGGACACCCCAACAATACCACTACAGAACATTTGCAAACATTATTTGACCTCGGTTTTCGCCGTGTGAGTTATGGTGTGCAGGACAATGATCCGGAAGTGCAACGGGTTATCAACCGCATACAGCCGGTTGAAAATGTACAAAGGGCTACGGATGCAGCAAGAGCCATTGGTTTTAAATCTGTCAATTTCGATTTGATCTATGGACTTCCTTTACAAACTATTGAAAGTTTGCATAAGACCATCTTACAAACAGTGGCTATGCGGCCCGACCGTATTGCTTTTTACAGTTATGCACATGTGCCCTGGACAAGCCGTGGCCAAAGGCTCTTTGATGAAAAGGATCTGCCCTCTACCGAAGAAAAAATGAAATTGTACCAACTGGGTAAAGAGCTGCTTTCTCAAAATGGTTACTTCGATATTGGGATGGATCATTTTGCATTGGAAACCGATGATATGTATGCAGCAAAATTAGAAGGCAGGTTGCACCGGAATTTTATGGGCTACACAACACAACATACCAGCCTCTTGCTTGGCCTTGGCGTTTCCAGCATTAGTGATGCAGGAGTAGCTTTTGCCCAAAATGAAAAAACATTGCACGACTATTATGCTTTTATTGAACGCAATGAACTTCCTGTAAAGAGGGGGTATTTCCTGAGTGAAGAAGATGTGGCTTTTAAAAATTACATATTAGATATTAGCTGTAAAGGAAAAACAACTTTCAAAAAAGAACATTTGCCTTTACTAAAGGAATTTAGTTTTTCTGAGTTAATAAAACTGGAACAGGATCAATTGATCAACTGGAGCGAAGAAGGAGTAACTGTAACAGCACTCGGAGCACATTTTATCCGGAATATATGTAAGGCATTTGATCTGCACCTGCTGCGAAACCAACAGGAAACTGCCGGCCCCCGGTTTAGCAAAGCCATTTAAAAAAGTTTTACTTTTTTGTTCGGATGATTTTGTAAATTTTAATTCCACTCATTAATGCAACCGTAAAAAGGGCAAGACCAATGATGCCCCATATCCAGCTCATGCTTTCCTTAACTGTTGCAATCATTACAATTGCTATTAAAAAAATGGTAGCAACTTCATTCCATACCCTAAGCTGGTTGGAGCTGTAACGAAAGATTCCTTTCATTTCTTCTGCGTAAATTTTTTGTAAAGTAAACTGGTAAATATACAGGCCTGCAACAAATGCCAGCTTAACCCAAAGCCATGGCTGCACAGGATATATATAAGGCGATATCAGCATTACCCAGGTGCCAAAAATGAGGGTTAAAATAGCAGATGGCCAGGTGATACCAAGCCATAGCCGTTTTATCATTATCGAAAATTGTTTTTGTAAAATTTCTTTTTCTACACCTTCTTTCTCCCCCGCTTCTGTGTTGTAAATAAATAGCCTTACAATGTAAAACATGCCGCTAAACCAGGTGATTATAAAAATAATGTGCAGGGCTTTTATGTAGAAGTAGGCCATTTTAACTTTGTGTTTTAGTTACATTAAATATTTTATTGCTTTCCCCATTCACTTTTTCCTGGTTAGAAGCATATTATCAAAACACTATAAGCCTGCCTGGCGGCAGACAGGGGTTCCTCGCCCACCATCCAACACAAACACTATAAGGTTTCCTCGCCCACCAGCCAACACACAAACCCTTATAGCTTGCCGGCAGGCAGGGTTTTAGCAACTTTTCACTTTTCACCTTTCACCTTTCACAATTCACAATTCACTATTGACCATTCACCATTCCCCTTTCACCTCCTCAAAATCATCTCCTCATTCCCACTTGCAATTTCCTTCATCCATTTTGTTAGAACACTTACCCATAAAGGATGTGTATTTAAACATGGAATCATTGTATAAGATTCACCGCCTGCTTCCATAAAACTTTCTTTTCCTCTTTCATCAATTTCTTCCAGTGTTTCCAGGCAATCACTTATAAATGCAGGGCATAATATTAATAATTTTTTAATGCCTTCTTTTGGCATTTCCTCCAAACGTTTATCTGTAAATGGTTGCAGCCATCCTTTTCCCAATCTTGATTGAAAAGCAATGCTGTATTTTTCTTTTGGAATAAGTAATGCTTCTGTAATTAATCTTGTTGTAACAAAACACTGGTGGCGGTAACAAACTGCATGCGCATCAGACTTTACTTCGCAGCAGTTTTCCACTTTAGTACAATGGCAACCGGTAGTATCTGTTTTTCTTAAATGCCTTTCAGGAATTCCATGATAACTAAACAGGATATGATCGTATGCTTCATTCAAATAAGGCCTCATATTTTCTGCCATCGCTTTTATATAATCCGCTTCATCAAAAAATGGTTTTATAAAACTGAGCTTGAATGGATACTTATTTTTTATATGTATTTTTTTTGCAAAATCTACGGCTGTTTCGTAAGATGCCATAGCGTAATGTGGATAGAGCGGTATTGCAATTACTTCTTCCAGGCCAGGCTGGCGCTCCATTAACTTTTCAAATGCGGCTGCAGGGGTTGGGTTGCCATAACGCATGGCAATCTCTACGGGCCCATCTACCAGGGGCTGCAACTGTTGTTGCAATTGTTGGGTAAGTACAATGAGTGGAGATCCTTCCTTAGTCCAAATAGTTCTATATGCCTCTGCCGATTTTGGCGCACGGAATGGAACGATAATACCCTGAACCAACAGTGCTCTTGCGAGATAAGGGATGTCGATTACTTTTTCATCCATTAAAAACTCGTTAAGATAGCGCCTCACATCCTTTACTGAAGTTGAGTCCGGTGATCCCAGGTTCATTAAAACAATTCCTCTTTTAATAGCCATAACTAATAAATAATACTTTCAAAATTAACCACTACTACCTGTAAAAGTTCAACCGGCATTTAATTAATTGGAACCTTCAGCAGCGTTAAGGCCCACTATCAGTATGCTATTAAGTAATTATGATAGCAGTCACATTAGTATGTGATGCCAATTAGGAAAGGAAATGACAGAGTAATGACAAAGAAATTAGTTTACACCATGAGGCGAAAGTATTTTTGCCAATTAAATTATCAACGTATTTATTAATGCATAACCAAACAGATATTTCCACTTTTTTTGTAGCAGGCATCAACTACAAAAAAACCGATGCAGCACTGCGTGGACAATATGCTGTTAATAATGATCAATATATAAAATTGTTAAGCTTAGCTCCACAATTTGGAATGAGTGAACTTTTTATAATTTCTACCTGCAACCGCACAGAGATTTACGGCTTTGCAGAAAGTGCAGCTAAGCTTTGTGAATTACTTTGCACAGAAACGCAAGGTTCTTTGGAAACGTTTTATGAGATCGCATATACCAGAAAAGGCAATGATGCCATTCAACATCTTTTTGAAGTTGCCGCAGGATTAGACTCGCAGATACTAGGCGATTATGAAATTGTAGGACAGTTAAAACTGGCGGTTAAATTTTCTAAAGAACATCATTTTATTGGAGCTTACCTGGAAAGGCTGGTAAATGCTGCATTGCAATCCTCTAAATTAATAAAGACCAAAACCTGCTTAAGCGGAGGTACGGTTTCAGTAGCTTTTGCCGCCATACAATATATTAAGGAAAGAGTGGCGGATGCAGCACACAAAAAAATATTATTAATCGGCACAGGCAAAATAGGACGCAATACCTGCAAAAATTTAGTTGATTATATTGAAACAAAAAATATCACGCTCATCAACCGTACCGAATTTAAAGCTGCAGAACTGGCCGCTGAGTTAGGGTTACAATATGCATCTGTTGATGATTTGCCAAAACAAATACAGGATGCAGACATCATATTGGTAGCTACTAATTCTGAAGATCCTGTAATACTGGAATCTCATCTTTTAAATACCGGGAATAAAATCATTATTGATTTATCCATTCCTTTTAATGTAGAAAAGTCTGCACAGGATCTTGCCAATGTTACGCTTGTAAATGTAGATGAACTTTCAAAAATAAAAGATGCTACTCTTCATAAAAGAGAGGCAGAAGTGCCCGTGGCGCTAAACATCATTCAGGCGCACATTAATGAATTTTTAGATTGGCACAAAATGCGTAAGCATGTACCGGTTTTAAAAGCCGTTAAAAATAAGTTGTACTCCATGCATTCCTGCAATTTGTACATCAATTACTCTGCAAGGCAACCGGTAACTACCGTTACTGTAAGTACTGACGACTATAAGATTCAAAAAGTAATTAATGGAATGGCAATAAAAATGCGCACCCACAACAGGCAGGGTTGCGATTTTATTGACGCTATTAATGAATATATTGCAGCAGGTTCAAACTAAAACGTATGGGTAAACTGATTAGAATTGGCACCAGGGAAAGTCAGTTGGCTGTGTGGCAGGCCACCAAAGTTCAACAGTTACTGTTAGAAAATAATTTTCATTCAACATTGGTTTTCATAAAAAGCGAAGGTGATATAGACCTGCAAACTCCCCTGTATGAAATGGGCATTCAGGGCATATTTACCCGCAGCCTCGATATGGCCTTGCTAAATAATACCATTGATATTGCTGTGCATTCCATGAAAGACGTGCCCACTCAAATGGCTAAAGGAACAGTGCAGGCTGCTGTATTGGAAAGAGCTTCTTGTAAAGATGTATTGGTTTATAAAGAATCTTCCATGGTCAATGATCAATGGTCAATGATCAATGAAAATAATTCAGCGTTGGATAATCCATTCAGCAATCCACAATCATCATTCACTTTTGCCAGCAGCAGCATTAGAAGAAAAGCGCAGTGGCTTAACCGTTACCCTCATCATATCATTGAAAATCTACGGGGTAATGTAAATACAAGATTAAAAAAAGTAGCAGAAAGTAAATGGCACGGAGCCATTTTTGCTGCTGCAGGAATAGAGCGCATTGGGGTGCGTCCATCCAACAGTATAGATTTAGACTGGATGTTGCCGGCACCGGCACAAGGTGCCATTATGGTAGTAGCACGTGAAGGCGATGATTATTGTTTAAATGCTTGCGAATATTTGAATCATAGTCAAACAGGTATTTGTACAAAAATAGAAAGAGATTTTTTGCGCAGTTTACTCGGAGGATGTTCTACACCCATCAGCGCACTCGCCGAAATACAGGAAGATCTGATATCATTCAAAGGAAATATTTTATCGGTTGATGGAAAAGAAAAAGTGAGCATAGAAAAGATACTACCGCTGCAGCCGGCGGGTTTATTAGGACTAACACTCGCAGAAGAAATATTACAAAACGGCGGACAAATAATTGCAGACGGAATACACAATGCAACAAAATAACATTCACATATTATGTACCCGGCCTTTGCCGCAGGCAATTGTTGCAGAGGCAATACAATTAAGCATTGAGATAGATGTGTTGTCCTTTATTGAAACAGAAAGTATTTTGTCTGTAGAAGTGCAGCAGGAAATAGACCAGGTAGCCTTGCAAACAACCACCGTGGTTTTTACAAGTATGAATGCCGTAGATGCAGTAACTGTTTTTCTGGATGGTCACAATCCCGCCTGGAACATCTATACCCTGGGTACTACCACAAAAAATCTGGTGGCAGCGTATTTTGGTGAAGAAAAAATTATGGGTAGTGCTCCGGATGCAACAGCGCTGGCAGAAATTATTGCAGGGGAAGGACTGACAGAAGAGATAAACTTTTTTTGTGGAGACAGAAGAAGAGATGAATTACCGGGCATACTTCGTAAAAATGAAATCGGCGTAAATGAAATAGTGGTCTATCATACCATTGCCACCCCACATAAAATAAACAAGGCCTATCATGGGATACTTTTTTTTAGCCCCAGCGCTGTAGAAAGTTTTTTTAGTATAAACAAAGTAGCAGCCGAGACGTTGATATTTGCTATAGGAAACACCACTGCAGCATGTATTGAAAAATATTGCAACAATAAAATAATTGTTGCCGATGAGCCGGGCAAAGAAAACCTGGTAGAGAAAATGATAGCCTATTTTACTTAACTGGATGCGAAATTCAAGCAAACTTTACGAGACAAAAAACTATTCATATTCTACCCCTGACGGCACGCAAAATTGACCATTCACAATTGACCATTGACCAAATAATTATGACGAAAATAAAAAATGACCTTTTTTTAAGAGCCCTTCGCAACGAAGTTGTAGAGCGCCCTCCCGTGTGGATGATGCGCCAGGCCGGCAGGTATTTACCGGACTATTTAAAACTAAAGGCTAAGTATGATTTTTTTACCCGGGTGCAAACACCTGAACTGGCCACAGCTATTACTTTGCAACCCATCGACCAGGTGGGGGTAGATGCAGCCATCATTTTTTCTGATATATTGGTGATACCACAAGCGATGGGTTTGGAAGTAACGATGGAAGAAGGCAAGGGGCCGGCATTGCCAAAAGTTATTCAAACACAAAAAGACATTGACGCTTTAATCACAACCGGTGCAGAAGAAAGTTTAAAGTATGTATATGATGCATTGGCTATGACAAAGAGAGAACTGAACGGACGTGTACCCCTGATAGGATTTGCAGGAGCGCCCTGGACGATTCTTTGTTACATGGTAGAAGGCAAAGGCAGTAAAACCTGGGAGAAGGCGAAACAATTCGCATACACGCAACCTGCGCTTGCACACCAGTTGCTGCAAAAGATTACAGACATTACCATCAGCTATTTAAAATACCAGGCCAAAGCCGGTGCAGATACTTTGCAGGTTTTTGATAGTTGGGCAGGTGCATTGAGCCCCGCCGATTTTAAAATATTTGCACAACCTTATTTGTTTCAAATTGCAGATGCATTAAAAGATGATGTGCCCGTAATTTTATTTCCCAAAGGAAGTTGGTATGCTTTAAAAGATATAAGTGAAAGCAGTGCAGCCGGTGTCGGTATAGACTGGTGCATTACACCGCAGTTTGCAAGAGAGCTAACCGGAAATAAAATAACCATACAAGGCAATTTTGATCCCGCAAAATTATTGGCACCCATACCGGAAATAAAAAAAGCTGTAAAGGAAATGATTGATGCTTTTGGTGTTCAAAATTATATTGCCAATCTTGGCCATGGCATCACACCAAATGTGCCGGTAGATAATGCGAGGGCTTTTGTGGATGCGGTGAAGGAATACCGTGTGATGATTTGGTGATTGGGCAATTTGCTGATTTGATAATTTGATGATTTTAAGATAAAAATCCGACTTCGATGCAAATGTATTGCAGCCCCTTAGGGGCTACAGCTTTGTAGAAAATAATGATGTCGTGCTGTTTGCTCCGTAGGTGCAACGCATTATTCCAAATCATTACACGAATCATAGTTCATTCAAAATTCAAAGCCAGATGGAGGTAAAAAATAATTGGATAAAAATCATACACGGCTTGCAGGACAACATTTGTGCTGCCTTGGAGGCATGTGATGGAAAGGCAAAGTTTATCGAAGATAAATGGGAGAGGGAAGAAGGCGGCGGCGGAAAGACGAGGGTGATTGCAAATGGAAATGTGTTTGAAAAAGGAGGAGTGAATACTTCCATTGTTTTTGGAGATGTGACCGATCAAATGAAAAGTCAATTGAAACATCTGCCCTCAACTGAGGGAGAGATGGTGTGGTGGGCATGTGGAATTTCAATAGTGTTGCATCCTGTCAATCCATTTGTTCCTACAGTACATTGCAATTATAGAATGTTTGTTATTGAACCCCTGCAGGATCCTGCTTCACTCCCCCCTTTGGGGGGCGGGGGGGCTTTGTGGTTTGGTGGTGGCACAGATCTTACTCCATTTTATTTATTTGAAGAAGATGCCAAACATTTTCATCAAACCTATAAAGATGTTTGCGATGGTTTCGATCCTGGATTTTATCCTTCATTTAAAAAACATTGCGACGACTATTTTGTGAACTGGCACCGTAACGAAGAACGCCGCGGCATTGGTGGAATCTTTTATGATTACCAGCGCCCCAACGAAAAACAGGATATTGATTTTTGGATGAACTTTGGCAAAGCCTGTGGCGATGCATTTATCAAAGCATACATTCCTATTGTAGAGAAAAGAAAATATATTTCTTACACGGAGCAAAATAAATACTGGCAGGAAATAAGAAGAGGTCGTTATGTAGAATTTAATTTAGTGCATGATAGAGGAACCTTGTTTGGACTTAAAACAAATGGACGAACAGAAAGTATATTAATGAGTTTACCGCCTACTGTAAGATTTGACTACAATTATCTACCAAAATACGGAACGGAAGAATATATAATGCAGGAAGCTTGTTTGCACCCGAAAGAATGGGTTTGATGTATGATGTATGGATGTCTGATGTATGGATGTCTGATGTCAGATTTGCTCATGTCAGATTTGTTGATGTATGTTTTGTTGATGTATGATTAGCTGAGTAATGATGTCGGATAGATTTATTAATCAATCTAAAAAATATCTGTTATGACCAGGAAAGAATTACAGAACAGAACAAAAAAATTTCATGTAGATGTAATTAAATTTTGTGTAGATTTTCCGAGGAATGCAGCGGGATTTGAAACTGCCAAACAATTGATCAGGGCGGCAGGATCTGTGGGAGCTAACTATCGGGCAACAGTGCGGGCAAAATCTGATGCTGACTTTATATATAAAATTGAGATTGTATTGGAAGAGGCGGATGAATGTCATTATTGGCTGGAAGTAGTGAGAGATGCAGAAATTAAGACGGGAATGGAGGCTGATAGATTGATTGGCGAGGCAAATGAGCTTACGGATATATTTGCTGCCTCTGATAAAACTGCAAAAGCAAATAAGAGAAACAAATAGTTCATTTCAAATACTGTGTTTGCATTATGATGAAGATCGTAGATCCGACATCAATAGATCAGACATCAGACATCAAATTATATTTTATG